>CADAEX010000010.1 GCA_902787125.1 uncultured Spirochaetaceae bacterium | reverse complement strand
CCTCATCATCATGGATTATATTTCCTACAAAGCTTATTCCCTCATAGGTGTACTGCTCACCTTCGTCAATATAATAAGTTATCCTTAAGCCTGTCCTGTTAGGCTGGTCTGTAGGAACAACCTCGTTGTTCACATCTGTGACCTTTGCCTTGATATATCCTTTCTCTGCATAGAAGTTTTCGATATTCTCAATATCTTCCTCTATGTTGGACTCCTGATAAAGACCTTTTCTGAAAAGACCCTGCTGCTTTGACTCAAGCTTACGCTTAAGGGCTGTCTTGGATATGACATTGTTGCCTACAAAGACAATCTCCCGGATCCTCATCTGATATCCTTCGTCGATACGGAATGTGACCAATACAGTATTGTCGCTGTCCTTCTCTCCGATCTCTCCATGAACTACAACATCATTGAAGCCCTTCTCCAGATAGAGGTCATGGATGCGCTCCTCATCCAGCTTCACATTGGCACCGGTGACAACATCTCCCGGCTTAAGCATTATCTCTTCCAGGATTGTATTCTTTCTTATGTTCTTGTTTCCTGCAATCTTGATCTTTGAGATTGAAGGATACTCAACCATCTTGAACTTTATTATTACTGTGTTTTCCGGATCATATTTGGAGATATCCTCTCTGCCCGGGTATGCAGTGGAGGTCATATCCTCAAAATAATCGAGAGAGAAAAGCTTGTTCTGGAGCTCCATGAAAAGATTGTCATCAAACTGTTTTCCGATGTAGCTGTCCACAACCCCATCAAGCTCATTTGATGATATCATATACAGCCCCTCGAACTGGATATCTTCTATGACTTTTCCGTTGTACCAAGCATCCTGTGCAAAAGAAGGTAAAATAGGAATAAGAAATAAAAGAACAAGCAATAATCTATGTTTCACCCGGTTCATAAAATCTCCTATCAAAACGTGAATCTCCATGACAGTCCTATAGTTGTATCCATGAGGAAATCAGGCATCTTGCCCAACTTCGGATACAATCCCAAATTCAAAATAAACAGCGGAGTGTTGACCTCAAGGTTTATCTCCGATTCCAGGTACATGTTATAGAAAGTCGGCATATTGTACTCATAATATTCAAAAGTGTCAAAATCCCATGCCGAGAATCTGATGGTTGTATCTAAGAAGAAGTACTCTCCAAAATACTTTCCGAAGAATACATCTATATTTCTGAAAACAGTATTGCCTCCTACCCGTTTCATATCCACACTGCTCTTCTCTTCGTTACGCTGGTCGTTGAAAACCTTGTCGTTAAGCTGAGCTCTGATGGCGAATATATCAACATTAAGGAAGTCCTTTACTGTACGTTCAAATGGCCTGAGTATACCGATAAGCTGGGTTCCGTAAGCACCTGCGTTGGCAAGGGTGGACATAGTGTTCCGCTCATCGTCGCTGACATTGCCGCCCATTATAGTGTCCCCCATAAGCTCATAAAGCTCTGCCTGGGATAAGGCAGGAACAGCTTCGATACGAGGCTGGAAGTGACTTAAAGGAGTGTTGTCCATGATGAACATCAGCTTTACTTTCTGATTGTTTCTGGTGGCAGTACGGCATTCGGCGTTTACTGTAATGAGTGGGTCGAATTTATCCTGGTTCTCATTAAGAACCAGAAGTCCGTCCCTGATGAAGAAGTTGTTGCTGAAATAGAAAATATCTCCACCACGGAATGCCACCGTGCCGTCTATGTCAAACTGATTTATGCTGCTGTCATACTGAACCTGGACCTTCTGCCCTCTTGAGGCAAATGCCCTGAGTACCGGCACCTTCTTTGTAGGCCAGAAGAATTCCACCCCAGTTCCAGAGGTAATGTTCAAGTTGATGATATAATCAGTCAGTGAGCTTGAGTCGAAGCTGTCGTAGTTGCTGTTCTGACTCAGGTTTATTATACAGTTGTTCACCGTGATATCGCCGTCAATCATTATGGAATCTGTTAATCCGGATATGCTCAGGTTGCCCAGCACATAGCCGTCCACATCTATTCCGCAGAATGTATCGGTGACCCGGAGGCCCCGTTTTGCATCCCCGAAGGAGGAGATATCTACCTTGAAGTAATCAAGAGCCCAGCTCTCAAGAAGGAAACTGCACTTGACATATGTCCGGTTCTTCTTGTCGCTTATAAGAACAGGGAGCATGTTGATATCCTTACCCTGGAAATGAAGGTCAGCATCGGTAGGCCCGATTATTTCAGGAATTGAAAGAACAGCAAAGTAAAGATCTGTGACTTTCATGACACCCCACAGGTCAGGGTTCCTGATGGAACCTGTCATCCGCAGGGAACCTGTTCCAAGGCCGGCCAGAGGGAAGAAATACTCATAACGGGTAAGCTGACCGACTCTACCCATGTCCAGTGCTATATCAGACAAGGTTGCATCTACATAGTCACCCGACAGTTTTCCATTGATTTTCCCGGAAATGAAGAGTGGATTCCTTAGGTTGAAATCCAGGGTTCCATCAGGATAATAGTACCCTTCCACACAATGACGGAAAGGTCCGCCGTCCACATAGAACCGGTTTCCGTTGTTGTCATAATCAAAATTCCATCTGTCATATCCAAGGAGGACAGGATAAGTGGATGTAAGCCTGAATGTTCCTTTATTCCTTGTTGTGGCAGGATTTATTATCCAATCACCATCCTCCTGCATTGTGCCGGATGCATTAAGCTGGATAGAGCCTGGAATATTTTCATCAGCATTATCAAGTATTAAATCAGCGGCCAGGTGGTATTCCCTCTTGTTCCAATCCACAGATCCTGAGCTTGAAGTTATAGTGGCATCACCGACCTTGCCTGTAAGAGTATAGATCCGGGACAGCTTTTTTGTAGCCTGAAGTGATGTAAACAGCTCAAAAGGCTTTTTCATCAGAGTACCTTTCTGGACATTGACAGAAGCTGATATATTGGGATCGTCAAAAGTTCCTGTGATCTTCGCACTGGTATCCAGTATGCCGGTCATATTTGCTGTAGTGAACCGTTCTACCCTGGAATTCCTGCAGGAGGCATCAATTGAGATCTTTTTATCAACAATCAATACATAGGCATTGTATTCTTCGTTCAGATTGCTCCCTGTGCCCCTGAGCCATCCGCTGCAGTTGCCCAGATCTGTGAAAGAGGCTTCTCCGGTTCCCTTTACTGTGGAATAGTTGTCGCTCAAAGTCCAGCTGTTGAGTCTTAGGGTATTACCTATAAGAGTTCCGTTGAAATTTATGCTGTTGCTTCCACCTTTAAGGAAAGCGAGCTTTGATAGTGTCATATCGTTTATTGTGACAATAGAGAGTTTTCCATCTCTCATCTGACCTGAAATGTTCATGTCTGCAGGTGTCTTATGCCCCATAAGGAACAGAGGAAAATCTGTTGCCCTCATATCAAATGGCCATCCGTTATCATCAAAGAATGCTGAGAGAGTAAAACCGTAAAGGCCCCGGATGAAAAGATTCTGATTCTTATTCAGGAAACCGTTGAATTCATACTCTGTATCATGTACTTTCCAGAATGTCTCAAACTCACAATGCTGATCCCTCATAGAGGCAAGGTCAAAGTAGCCTTCTCCCGAGAAACCCTTATGCTTGAGCACTATTTCGCTTATCTTTAAATCATCCAGTGTGGATGTGACAGCAAAATCCAGGGAGCTTTCCGGTTCCGAGACATCATCAATATGGACATTCCGGCTGGTGATATAGAAATCTTTTGTGTCATATATGCAGTATACATCGGCAGTGACCAGATAGTTGCCTGTATAAAGCTTATCATCGTCGCTGAATACTGCCTCCAGCTCCTTCATAGGATATCTGTTTAAGTTGATAAGTCCTGAATATCCCTTATCCTCTGTCTCTTTTACCTTAAGAGAGAGATTAAGAAGTGTGAGGTCGGCACTCTTCTCCTTTATGTTGACATTCAGGGAGCTGGTTCCCATATCCTTGTTGTTCAGGACAAGGTTGTCTGATGTAAGGGAGAGTTGGCTGTCAACCATTGCAAGATCATAGTGAGTGTCGATAACCAGGTTGTCGGCAGCCTCGACATGATCCAGAAGAAGTGTCCCATGGGCAGACATGGTCTCTGTGTCAAGATTTCCTGAATAGGAGGCATTGCCCCGGTAGGTGGCAATTGTAAGGGATTTTATATCTATCTTGCGGTCAAGACCTGAGAATGTTATATGACATTGAGGCTCCAAGGGAACCTTTGTGCCGGTCAGGGAAAGATCCACATCTCCGAAATAGAGTGCCTTCTCATTCTGGTCAGGAGTATAGGTGATCTCAAGGTTTCCGGTTCCCTTGGCTTTGGCATAATCATTATATTTTGTGTAATTACCGGTGAATGTTACAATATCAGAGGGTCTGAAGTCCTGGAACATGGTCTGGGCAGTCAGGGATCTGGCTGACCTGTTCCATGTAAGGGAATAGTCAATAGGTGTGCTGTCCTCCATGTTGCAGATAAAGAAGGATTCCTCGTCAAATGTTATAAGGAATGCTTTTTTGTCCAGCTGCACAAAATCTGATTTAAATTCATCCACCTGGAGATTCACCAGTCCACCTGATCCATCCTTCTGCATATTTGAATCAAAGGAGACAGAGGTCAGGAACTGGGTCATCTTGTCATTATTTAAATCATATCCCGAGACCTGCATCCTTCCGGACATCCGTAAATCGTTGTTCTGAAGAAGAATATCAGTAGTGCACTTATCTATTGAGATAGCTCCGAAATCAAGCAGGAAATTGGCTGACAGATTCTTGCCCTTGAAATAGAAGCTCTTGGTCTGGCGGGGCATCAGGGTTTCTTCCTCCGGCTTGATCCGTTCTGACAAAGAAGTGATGAAATCCATGTCCTCCTGCTGGCTGAAGTTGAGATAACCGTTTTCCAGAGAGACTCCCTTAAGGATATTCTCATTCATGAACAGGTAATTGAGGAGGTTGAACTTTATTGTAAGCTTCTCCCCTTTTGCCAGCACCTTGCCTGAGTCGTCCTTGATCTCCACATCACGGATAGTGATGGAGTTGATGAAGAAAGGATCTATGCTGCTGTATGAGATATTTCTTGAAAGCTGGTTCTCCAGGATTGTTATGACAGAATCCCGAAGCTGACTGGTCTGTTCCCTGATAAAAGTATATGAATACCATATTGCAGAAGCAGCAATGACAGCGGCAACAGTAAGGAGGAGAACATATTTTGTACCAGAGAGTGTTTTGCGCACCATAATACTATTTTATAATACTATACAACAAATATTTTTTCTATCTCTATTTATTTATTTTTATTTATCATATATAAAACTATTATGAGTTCTGTAAGTTTCAAAAAACCGATAAAAAATTTCATTGTGCTGGAAGGCCTTGACGGCTGCGGCACCACAACCCAGACAGCTCTGCTGGTCAAAAAGCTTGAGGAGGCCGGAATCCAGGCTGTAAGCACCAGGGAACCGACTGATGGCAGCATAGGCCGTTTCATAAGGTCTGTATTGCAGAAAAAGGAGAGTGTTGACCCCTTTACCCTTGCCCTTCTGTTCTCTGCCGACCGGAATGAGCATGTTTTTGGGAAAAATGGGATTGCAGAACAGACAAGATCTGGGAAAATGGTGATTTGCGACCGTTATCTTTTCTCAAGTCTTGCCTACCAGTCTCTTTTTATGGATTATGAGACTGTGGCTGGCCTGAACCGGTTCTATCCACTGCCTGAATACCTTTTCTATATCGATTTAAGTCCGGAGGAGTGTCAGAAGCGTATGGCAGCCCGGGGCGAGGAGGCAGAGCTCTTCGAGCGTCTTGAGCTGCAGCGCAAGATAGATGCCAACTATAAAAAAAGCCTCGCTCTCCTGTCTGATCCGGCAATGAAAACCGTAATCATCGATGGGCGGGGCTCAATTAAGGATATTCACAGTCAGATCTGCAGAATACTGGATCTTACTGTTTAGGGAAAAGTCCCTCAGGCTGGAACAGCCTCTTAAGTTTGTCCTCCTTGATAAGGTACATATAGGAATCTCCCCTCTTCTTGAGCAGATAAACATACTGTCCCTCATCCTTTATCTTCTGGCAGTCAATGGTAAGGTGACCAAGCTTGCCTGTGTCAAGTTCCATTATGACATTAGGAGTAAGCTCTGCGCCGTTTACAAAGTTGACAGCCTCCAGCAATGCCAGGTTGTCGGCAATAGCATCTGCAACCTTGCCTTCTGGAGTCGGACCGCCTGGAATCAGGTTCACCCATTTTTCAAGCTTTCCCTGCTCTTCTCTCTTTATGGATATCTTGCCATCTGAGTTCATGTCGATGAATGTAATGGCAAATATATCTTCTCCTGTATATCCTTCAGGGAAGAGCCTCATATTGAACCAGTAGCGGGGATCCTGGCCGAAATGCCGCTGCATTGTGGCATCGGTAAGATAAATCTCATCTGACAGTGAAGACCTGACATAGTCACCCTTGCCTCCGGGGCCCTCTTTTCCCACATAAAGTGTGAACATGGACTGTCCATCCTTGAAGACTTCCACAGTGTCTGCCCTGTTGGACTCAAGCTCAAACTCGGCCCAGTATTTCTCTCCCCGGCCCATAAGCTTGTACTTGGTTACATCGAATACAGAGCTTATCAGACTGTTCACCCTTATTCTTGAGGCCGGATAGGTCACGTTCTCGTCTATGCGGATAACCCATTCATCCTTCTCTGCGTCCTTTTCAATAGTGACAAGTCCTGTCTCCGGTGTGGTGGAGACTTTGATAGATGTAAGAGTCTCCCTCAGAGCCTGGTCAAACAGAGGTTCCATTGCCTTCTTGTCAACTTTCTTCTGGGCTGTGAAAAGCCCTCCCATAAAATAGCTGGCTGCCAGGAAAACTATTACAGCTGACAGGCTTATGATCTTGGTTCTATATTTCATATCTATCACGCATCCTTTCTTTTACGTCTGATGTATCTGACAATGCCGTAGATTATGATACCGGCCGGTATTATGAAAATATTGACCAGGTATACGGCAAGAATAGCCCTTACTCTGGAGCTGAGGTCAGTGATCTTGTTAAGTCTTATGTCCCTGACGCTCCTGGTCTTGATATTCATGAATCTGTCATTGTCCAGCCACTGGAGCATATTCTCTGCAAACATAAGGTTTGCGGGACTTTCGGTGTATTCAATCAGGTTGGAGAGAAAATCGGAGTCACCTGCAACAATGATCTTTGTCTCCTTGCTCACTTTGTCAGAGAATGCACTTGGGAACTGACCTGTCACAGCATATGCAAGGGGATGGCTTCCTTTGCTCTCCTGCACCAGATTCTGGGTGGTGAATGCTTCATATGGGTTTCCTGTGATATAATCGCTTAAAACCCATGACTCATCGGTACTGGAGAAAAGCTCCTGATAGTCAAGACCTGGCACCGGAGCGATGTCCACAGAGCTTGCCCACATCAGATCCAGGCTGGCAAAACCGGCAGTAATCGGGTTGTCCTTGTTTACAAACTTGCTGTTGATACTGAGCCACATAGGATAGTTCATAGGGAGCTGTCCTCTCATGGTTATCTTCTTGCAGTATTTATCCAGCACCATATCATTATTGATGGTTATTCCCCACTTCTTAAGCATATTAAGAGCAGGATTATCCTCAAGCTTGGAGGCTTTAAGGTTGTTGGCCATGTCCACAACAACGCCGTCCAGTGCAAACACTGCCTTGCCGCCGTTCATGATGTACTCATCAACATACCTCATATCGCTGTCGGTAAAGTCCTTGTTGCCAAGGACATAGAGTACGGTGATCTCCGGATCCACAGCCTCTCCCTTTTTCACCACAATGACCTCTCCGCTGTTCTTCATGGTCTCGTTAAGGTAGGAGAAGTAATAGTCCACGGTATTCTGGTCATCTCCGGAAAGAAGACCTATCTTTGTTGTGGTGTTCTCAACCAGTTTTTGAATCTTGCTTGAAAGCTCATACTCCAGGTTGCTTGCGTCAAGAATGAATGGAATAGCCATTGTTCTGTCCAGATACTGGATAAGGATTCCTGAGAATACAGTGGAATAAGCCAGCTCGTTGCGGTCATAGATCTGAACCTGCTGAGCTGTTATACCCATCTTCTTGGCATAGGCCTCCATAATATTCTTGGAAGGATCCACCGATGTGGTCGAGATATGCCCTCTTGAGTTGGCGGCATACTCGAAAAGAAGATCCTCTATCTGCCCTGCGGCAGGAGCTATGGCTCTTACCTTGTCAGATATGAAATATGTCAGGTTCACCTGCTCCGGAATTGTCTTGATATATTCCTTTGTTGTATTGGTGATGGTGAATTCCTTTGTCTCTGTCATATCTATTCTGCCGAAATACCGGGTGGTGTTCATGGCCAGAAGTATGGCAGCCACAAATACTAAAGCTGCTGTAATCAATTCTTTTGTTCTGTTATTCATATCTGCAGCCTCACTTGTTAAGTTTGATCACTTTAACGTTCAGATAGATGAAAAGGCAGGTGATTATGGCAAAGAAGGAGAAGTCCCTGGTGTCGAAAATGCCTTTCTCAAATGATTCAAAGTGAGTAGAGAGGGAAAGATAGCTGAACAGGTTGTCAACGAATTTTGGAATATTGATGACCATGGTTATCTGCCCTATGAATGTTATGAACAGCAATGCCACCACACTGAAGATGTAGGCGCTGATCTGGTTGGAGGTCCTGGAGGATATGCACTGCCCGATTGAAAGCCCTGCAAGGCCCAGCAGGAAGGTTCCTATATATTCTCCGATGATCTGTCCCCGTTCGAAGTTTCCGAACATATTAAGCATTATCGGAACCGGTAAAGTGAGAACAATCATAAGCAGCAGCAGTATTACCGCACTGATGAATTTGCCCATTACAATCTCGAATTCGCTCAATGGAAGTGTGAAAAGCAGCATGTCGGTCTTCAGCTTCCGCTCCTCTGCCCAGCTCCGCATGCTTATGGCTGGCAGTATCAGTATGAAGAGAACCGGCATTATTGAGAAATAACTCCGCATGCTTGCTGTATCCTTTCCGAAGAACTGCCCGAAGAAGAAAAAGAAGATGTTGAGCGAAAGGACAAAGAACAGGACAACAAGGTATGCCATAGGAGAGTTGAAATATGCTTTAAGCTCTTTTTTGATAAGTCCTTTTATATTCATATTACACCTCTGTCTGATTTGTAAGCTTTCTGAAGATATCTTCCAGGCTTGTCTGCTCTGGAACCAGGGCAGATAGCCTGTAACCGTTCTTTACAGCCCAGTCGAATATCTGGGCTCCGGCATCAATACCCTTCTGGGCAGATATCTTTATAACTGTCTTTCCAGCCTGAGCTTCGGTGGAAAGGATTTCCGATATTGGCTCAAGAGCCTTGAGTGTCTGTGCATCCACTGCACCTTCCACCTCAACTGTGAAGCGCTCATCCTTCTGCACCTGATCTCTTATGGTGTCAGGGCTGCCTTCTGCCACAATCCTGCCGTGGTTGAGGATAAGCACACGGTTGCAGACTGCCTCCACCTCCTGCAGGATATGGGTGGAGAGAATTACTGTCTTCTCCCGGCCGATATCGCATATAAGCTTACGGATCTCGATGATCTGGTTAGGGTCAAGACCTGTAGTAGGCTCGTCCAGAATAAGGATGTCAGGGGAATGGATGATAGCCTGTGCCAGTCCTGTTCTCTGCCGGTACCCCTTGGAAAGCTTGCTAATGCCGCGATAAACCACCGGGCCGAGACCGCATTCCTGTATAACCCGGTCAATCTCAGCTTTTTTCCTGTTTTTAGGAATCTTTCGGATATCTGCCATGAAATCCAGATATTCAATTACAGTAAGGTCATCATAGAGTGGTGCCATCTCAGGCAGGTATCCTGTGGATTCCTTTACCTTCAGAAGGTCATCATAGATGCTGTAACCGTTCAGTATGGCAGTACCATGGGTCGGATAGTGATATCCGGTAAGAATCTTCATTATGGTGGTCTTTCCTGCGCCATTTGGCCCCAGGAGTCCTACAATCTCTCCCTTCCCGATATGGAAGGAGACATTGTCCACCGCTTTGAATCTGCCATAGATCTTGTCAATGTTTTCGACTTTAATCATCCTAGTCTCCCAAATTTAATCCTCATATTTCAAAAGGATTGTCTGTCCATCCCTGGTCAGGAATGTGTCGGGAAACACACCTTGAGCCTGCTCCAGCAGGATTGACAGCTCCTTATCTGTATACCTCGGGCTGTAATGAATAAGCCCCATTTTCTTTATTCCACCTGCACTCTTTGCAATACCGGCAGCCTCAACAGCAGTCATATGCTTTTTCTCATGGGCGCTTTCGGCCAGCTCATCCTCGAACATTCCCTCGCAGATGAAAAGATCTGAATCCCTGACCTCTCCGGCAATTGAAGGAAGGGCCAGCGTGTCGGTGACAAAGGAGAATTTTCTCCCTTTTCTCGGTTCTCCGAGCACCATGTCAGGTGTCACATTCCTGCCATCCGGCAGTATGATGGTCTGCCCGTGCTGCAGTTCTGACCACTGGGCTCCCATTGGGATCCCCAGCTCCCTGGCCTTCTCCGGATGGAAGATTCCTGGTCTTGGATTCTCTGTAAGCTTATAGCCGTAGCATGGTTTTGTATGTTCCAGCTGAAATGCCTCAACCTTAAAGTTCTCCCCCTCCATCACCACACCGGGTTCAGTTATCTCCTTGACAATGATTTCATAATTTATGTACATATCCAGCACCTTGATGCTGGTATCGACAAATTCCTTGATTTTCGGAGGCCCGATAATATATAGAGGCTCGGTTCTGTCAACCTGTGAGGACAGCATAAGTATTCCAGGCAGACCTGTCACATGGTCGGCATGGGTATGAGATATGAATATGGTGGAGATATTCTTCCACCTGAGATTGAGTTTTTTCAATGAAATCTGAGTCGCCTCTCCGCAGTCAAAGAGGAGCAGATCCCCTTCGCGCCTGAGAAGGACAGATGTAAGATGACGTCTTGGAAGCGGCATCATTCCACCGCAGCCAAGAATAAACACTTCAAGATTCATAATACTATATTATAAATAATATTATGATATTGCGCAATAAGATGTTTTTACTGCTCCGGATAAAGAATCACATTGATTGAATTATCGGTATCAAAGTACTTGGCTGCCTTCTTCCTGAGGGTCTTTACAGTAAGTTTGTCCAGTTTTTTGGCAAAGTCATTTTTTTCAGTATAGCGCTGCTTATAGAAGGCGCAGTCAGTAAGCTGGGAAAGATACCAGGAATTCTCCTTGATCTCCTTGTTGTACTCGGTAAGTCTGGCAGCTTTATATTTATCCAGATACTCCTGGGGAATTTCCTTCTTGAATTCAGCAATCTCGGTATTGACTGCGGCCATAAGTTCCTCAACCCTGAGAGGAGAACAGCTGTAAATAATATTGATCATGTACTGCTGCAGCGGCATGGATGTGGTGGATGGATAGGCGCTTATAGTATATGTGCCCCCCAGTTTTTCCCGGATGACTTCCAGAAGACGCAGGTTCAGGAAATACGAAATTGCGTCGATGTAGAGGTTCTCCTTCTCATTATAATGGAAATTCCCTTTCATTATGGTGATGATCTGGCTGCGGAAATCAGATCCTTTGTAGACCGATGCAGTCTCCCCTTTCTCAGGAATCCTCAGACCCACATCTTTCCATTTTTCCTTTATTCCCTTTGAAGGAATGGATGCAATATAGGCCTCTGCATACTTTTTGGCAGCCTCGATATCTATGTTTCCCACAAGTACAAAGGTGAAATCACCCGGATCAGCAAACCGTTGTCTGAATACATCCTGGGCATCCTGGAAAGTTATCTCGTCATAGACTTCCATATCCATGATACGACCTCTGGGATGGTGCTGAGTGATAATATCCTTAAGAGCTTTTACAAATGCGGTGTCAGGTGATGCCTCCTGATTCTTCACAGCTGTCTCAAGCCGTGTCATGTATGAGTCATAAGCCTCCTGATCGAAGCGCGGAGCTGTAAAATATAAATAGATAAGCTGGAAAGCTGTCTCCAGATCTTTCTTGGTTGAACTGCCGGTAAAGCCTTCGGAATAGGTTTCTATGAACGGATTTACTGATACATTCTTACCTTTGAGCATCTGGTCCAGTTCCACTCTGGAGAAAGAGCCCAGACCGCTGTTGTGCACCAGTGCACAGGAAACTGCCGCCGATGCCCACTGGGAGTCTTGTACAAGGGAACTGCCTCCCTCGCTTATGGCAGAGATAAGAATCTGGTCGTTTTTGTATGTTGTCGGATAAAGAAGCATCTTGGCGCCGTTGGAAAGCTTGACTGTGACAAGCCCTGTCTTTCTGTCAGTTCTGGCCGATTTAACTTTTCCTGGAACAGGCATCTCTTTTATCAGGTTCTCCTGAAGGGACACATCAGTATAGGGCTCCTGCCTGGATGATAAGGCTGTGTCTACTATATTCTGGAGCTCTTTTTCCGAAAGAGATCCGAAAGATTCCGGTTTTCCAATTGCAATCAGAACCCGGCCATCTTTCTTTAGAAAGTTCTGAACAAAGCTGTTCACTTCTTCCAGCTTTATCTGAGGCATATACTGCCTGTAAAGCTCATATTCTGCCGCAATGCCGGGGATAGTCTCATCCTCCATAAAGTTACGTGTGTACTCGTTTATAAGGCTGGAGGAATGACTTTTGTCCTGTTCGTTATAAAGAGTTTCCACCAAAGAGAACAGCTCGGCTTTTTCCCGCTCAAGCTCAGTTTCTGTGAATCCATGCTGAGCAACCCGGGCAATTTCGGCACAGGCACGCTCTATACCTTCCTTTACCCCATCATCTTTAAGGTTGACACCCAGATTATAGTACCCGGCAGATGAGAAAAGGTTTGAATAGCCTGCGGCTGCAGACATAAAAGGTGGGTCCTGACTGCGGCGGATCTGGTCGAAACGGTCTGAAATCATGTTGCAGAACAGTGTTCTGACTATATTGTTCCTGTATTCCCCTGCTGTATGAGCCTGGCTGAAAGGGACTTTGATATACATGTCAAACTGGTTTTCCGTAGCTTCCGGATCTGTCTTGATTCCTGCTGATGTCCCGGCGGGTATTGGAATTGTCATATCAATTGTACGCTGGTCAGGATTGTTCCTGAGGGGTGCAAAATATTTCTCTATCAGGCTTTTTACAGCTGCTGAATCTATATCCCCTATGACCATGACAGCCATGCGGTCCGGGGTATACCATTCCCTGTAATATCTGACCAGCTGATCTCTGTCAAAGTTCTCAAGAATATCGACCTTGCCGATGGGGTTCCGTTCTGCAAACCGGGAGCCTTCAAGAAGCTTCTCAAGAACAAAGTTGCTCAGCCTTTCCTCTGCCCCCTGGTTGCGTCTCCATTCCTCTATGACCACTCCCCGCTCATCATCTATATCTTTCTTCTCCAGTTTGGCATAGGCGGCCCATTGGGAAAGGATCTCTACAGACTGCTCTAAAAGCTGAGGCTTGTCGGCAGGAATATTAAGCATGAACACAGTCCGGTCAAAACTTGTGTAAGCGTTTATGTCCGGGCCGAACTGGATTCCGTTCTTCTCCAGGAAGTTCACCACCTGATTCTCCGGGTACTTTTCGGTACCGTTGAAGGCCATATGCTCAAAGAAATGGGCCAGACCAAGCTGGTCAGCATCCTCCATCACAGAACCTGATTTGACTGCAAGCCGAAGGTAGACCTGATTCTCGGGATAATTGTTAGGGCGGATATAGTATGTAAGCCCATTGGGAAGCTTGCCAAGAGTTATGGCACTGTCTGGTTCAAGGAGTGTGTCCGGGGCAATATCAGCATATATAGTGAATATGGAAATTAAGAGGGATAATAAAAATATAAAAATCTTTTTCATACAGGGAAGTATATAGTAAATACAGTGCCTTTGCCAACAGTGCTTTCCACCGATACTTTTCCGCCGTGGGTTATTGCTACCTGCTTTACTATGGAAAGACCGAGACCTGTTCCTCCCAGGCTGCGGCTTACCTCTTTATTCACCCTGTAGAACTTTTCAAAGATATGGCCTAAATTTTTCTCCTCAATTCCGGGACCGTTGTCCTCAACCGCTATTTGGGTGAACTCACCCTCCTGCCTTACATGGATTATGACTGTGGCATTATTCTGGGAATACTTGACAGCATTGTCCAGAAGATTCCCTATTGCCTGCTGGGCCAGAACCGGGTGAGCCAGAATCATTATATCCTCCGGCATATCAACATTGATCTGAGTATGTTTCTGGGCTGCCTGCTCTGCATGTTCTGAAATGCACAGATCAATAAGATTCCTTGCCGGGATCCGCTCTTTCTCAAGCCTTATATAAGAGCTGTCAGCTCTGGATAAGGTAAGGAGATCCTCTATGATACCTGCAAGGCGCTCGGACTGCTTCTTGATGATCTCCAGAAATTTTCCTATGTTCTCCGGATGATCATGGTAGATGCCAATGAGGGTATCCACATATCCCATGATGGAAGTTACAGGAGTCTTAAGCTCGTGGGAAACATTCATGGAGAACTCTTTCCGCATCTCATCAAGCTGCTTCATTCCCGAAATATCATTCATGACCATAAGAACAGTTCCATTTATATAGGAAGCATAGATGAAATAATAAATTCCCTTTTCTGTATCAAGACAAATTGCAGCCTCCTGAGATTCCTGCTTTGCCAGGGCTGTGCCGGCTATGTTGATGACATCCTGGTTCTTTATCAGGCTATCCATCGGCTTTCCCTTGAATCCATCGGTATTGCCGGTAAGATGTAGAGCCGCGGGGTTCATCTCCAGAATATTCATCTTTTCGTCAATAAGTATGACAGGGTTTATCATTCCGCTTACTATGGCCTGTATCTCATCTCTCTGGGCAGTTATGGTCTCAATACGCTTATCCAGCTGGCTGCCCATGGAATTGATGGCGTCGGTAAGCTCGCCGAGGTCGTCACTACGGGCCGGCAGCTTGGCCGAGAAATCCCCTGCCGCATATTTTTTGGTAACACCCCTGATAAGCTTCAAGGTTGAGTTTATACTGCTGGTGAACAGGAAGGTGAAAAGCATAGAAGCAAAGAAAATAAGAAGAGAATATGGGAAAAGCCTTTTCCGCATTATGCTGAAGAAACGGTACACATCTGTAACAGGCATGGAAGTGCGGATGACAAAGCTTTTGGAGGGGACTGCAATAGCGGCATATACCATCTCTATTCCCAGAGTCTCGCTTAAGCGGACGCTGTGCCCCACATCCTTGAGAAATGCATCCATAACCTCGGGCCTGTCAAAGTGGTTCCTCATATTGCGGTAGTTGCTCTGGGAATCGGCCAGGACACTGCCTGAATACTGGATTATAGTAAGACGAACACTGGTTCCCGAAGTAGCATAAAGGCTCATAGCCTCTATATCGTTCAAAGTCACAATACCTGTGTCTGGCAGCAGGTTGTTGACAATGCGGCACATATCCTCCAGCTCTTTCTCTGTCTTGTCATAGATAATTTCCGAAATAGCACTCAAAGAAAGGAGTGCCGATAAAAGTATAATCAGGAAAAGGGCTATAAGCTGTATAGAGAAAATCTTTGCAAAAAAGGATTTATATTTCTTCATAGATCAGTCTGAATCATGTATCCTGCGCTGCGGACTGTCTGTATATACTTTCCGCACTTGCCCAGCTTTTTACGCAAAGAAAGAACCTGCACATCTATAGATCGCAGGGCAGAAGCCTTTTTCTTGGCCACATCCTCATATTCCGGGCTGTTCTTACCAGCCTTTATGACAGTCATTATAGCTTCCCGGGTATAAGCAACTCCCGGATTTTCCATCAGAAGCTGGAGAATCTTGAATTCAGAATAGGAAAGATCCACTGCCACCCCTGCGGCAATGACAGAAAAGTTAAGCGGATTGAGCTCCAGCTCCCCAAGGGTTATCTTAGGGGATTCAATGTCGTGACGCTGCAGTATGTTGCTTACTCTGGCCAGAAGAATCTTCATGCTGCTGAAGGGTTTTCTCAGATAATCCTCCACCCCCAGCTCAAACCCTTTCACCACATCATTATCATCGGAGCGGGCTGTAAGCATGACAATAGGAATTTTTCTGGTGGTGCTGTTTGACTTGAGCTGACGGCAAACTTCAAAGCCGTCGATGCCTGGCAGCATGACATCAAGAATTACCAAAGCAGGTATATGCTTCTGGGCAAGGACAAGGGCATCCTCCCCGTTATCAGAGGAAAGAAGCTCATATTCCCCGGTCATCTCAAGATTGAAGAGGACCAGGTTTCTGATATCCTCATCATCCTCTACGACAAGAATCTTCTTCTTTATATTTGCATTTTTTGTCTCTGCCATATTTGTATTATAGCATAGGATTTGAAAATTTTGTATAATAAAGTATGACCAGCGGGGAAAAGTTTTCAATATTAAGAAAAAGATCGGATATAACCGAAGCTGTGAGAAGTTTTTTCATTGAGAAAGGATTTCTGCAGGTTGAGACTCCCCTTTTAGCTTCCCATGTGATTCCCGAGGCCCACATAGAGATATTCAGGACTGAACAGATTTCTCTATATAAGAAAAGCAGGAGCCTTTATCTTCTGCCATCCCCTGAGCTTTGGATGAAAAAGCTTATTGCCCAGGGAAGCGGCAGTATATTCCAGATATGCAGATGTTTCCGGAACAACGAACAGGATGGTGTCCAGCACAGCCCAGAGTTCACCATGCTTGAGTACTATGCCCACAAGGCTGATTACAATTATTCCCTTGAATTGACAAAAGAGCTTTTTAAAAATCTGTTTTTAAAATTCCAACCTAAATATGCTGAAATACCTATAAATATAATGACTATTCAAAGTGCATTTTTAAAAACTACAGGTATAAATATTGAGGAGCACCAGGAGTTTGAGTCTCTGAGAAAGGCAGCAATCCAGGCAGGATATGAGATAACAGACAGCTATACAACATGGGAAGAGATATTCAATCTTCTGTTTGTTTCCAAGACAGAACCTGAAATCTGCGGCAAAGGAATAACAGTCCTCAAGGATTATCCGGTCCAGATTCCCTGCACAGCTAAAAAGAAAGAAAACAGCCCATACTATGAACGTTGGGAACTCTATATAGATGGCATAGAGATTGCAAACTGCTATTCAGAGGAAACAGATCCTGAAAAGGTAAGAGAATACTATAGAACAGAAACTGCCGCAAAGAATTCTTTGGCACAGGTTCCTGTAGATGTAGACCCCTCCTACCCTGATATTTTCAAAGATTTTCCTGAGTGCTCCGGCACTGCCCTTGGAATGGACCGTCTTATAATGATACTTACCGGGTGCAGCGACATCAAAGATGTTATTTCGGCTGCCATCTGATTGCAAGCATTGTTATATCATCAAACTGAGGGGCATCCCCTACAAAGGCATCCACATCTTTCTTGATTCCCCTGCAAAGCTCTTCCATTGAGCTCCAGCTCTGATTGTTAAGGGCATCCTTAAGGCGTGGTTCACCGTAAAGCTCATTATTGCTGTCTGTAGCCTCGGTAACTCCATCAGTATAGAGGTAGATCATGTCGCCAGGCTCAAGCTGCGTCTCCTCGGCCTTGTACGGGTAACCATCCATGGCTGCCAGGACTATGGTCTTGCTCTTAGGCAGATACTGGAAGCCTCCATCACCATGCTTTATCAGAGGCGGGTTATGGCCTGCGCTCACATACTCAAGCTTTCCTGTCTTAAGGTCCAGGCAGCCCATGAATGCAGTTATGAACATGTTGGCCTCGTTGTTCTCGCACAGCTTGCTGTTGGCCGCAGTTATAGT
>CADAEX010000009.1 GCA_902787125.1 uncultured Spirochaetaceae bacterium | reverse complement strand
CCAGCCCCTCGTGGTACTGCTCCAGGACCTCGAAGTCAATCCTGGGTTTATAGTAGTAGCCGTCGATATATGCGGCAGAATTCAGCTTCATCAGGTTCCGGTAGCCTGTATTGTCCTTTGCCAGGAGAATCAGATGATAGTATTTGTTTCCGAACTCGGTGCCTGTCTTTATCTTCCGTGAACCTTCTGCCATGTAGAACTCGCAGCCCACAATAGGCTTTATTCCGTTATCCCGGCATTTCTCGTAGAAGTTCAGTGCTCCGAACATATTGCCGTGGTCTGTGATGGCTATGGAAGTCATTCCAAGGCTCTTTGCCTTGGCCACCATGTCATCAATCTTCATTGCTCCGTCCAGGAGCGAGTAGTCTGTATGATTATGTAAATGGACAAATTCAGTCATGCTTATATTATATCACAAAGATTGAAATTTTTAAAGATTATATATATTATTGTGATATGGATAGATTTGACTACAACAGATTCTACCATCTTATCCCGGCCCAGAAGCACTATGCCTGGGGATCGGAGAACAAGATTCAGTCTCTGACAGGTATCAGGCAGGATGGAAAGCCTCTGGCCGAAATCTGGATGGGAAGCCACCCCAACGGTATGTCATATATCGATGTGGATGGGAAGGATATACCTGTATCCAGCTTTATTGCAGAAAACCCGGAAAAAGCCCTTGGAAAGCATTGTGTTGAGCATTTCGGCTCCATGCCGTTCCTGTTCAAGGTGCTGGCTGCCGATAAGCCTCTTTCTATCCAGGCTCATCCCGACTTGGAGACTGCTGAGTCAGGTTTTGAGAGGGAAGAGCGCAACCATATCCCCATGGATCATTTTACCAGGGTCTATAAGGATTCCAACCATAAACGGGAGATGATTTATGCGGTTTCTACATTCTATGCTTTAAAAGGTTTTAGAAAAGTAGAAGAAATTAAAGCTAACTTTAAAAAATTTTTTCCATTCAGCGGCAATGCTTTTGTGGATTTCCGCTATTCCGGGGAGGAGGATTTCTATAAAAAGTTCTTTACCCGTCTTCTTTCCATGGATCAGACTTTACGCAAGGCAATGCTCCGGGAGCTGGAGACCACAGCCTCGGGAATGGGAGAGGTTGAGCAGTTTATATTCCGCAAGCTTTTATATGATTTCCCTGGGGACAGATGTGTTTTTGCCCCTCTTTTCCTTAACTGCATAAAACTTAATCCCGGTGAATGCATGTCAATCGATGAAGGGCAGCTCCATTCCTATGTGGACGGCATCTGCTTCGAGGTCATGTCTTCTTCCGACAACACTATCCGTGGCGGTCTTACCGAGAAATTCATAGATGTCCTTGAGCTTTTCAACATCATGAAGTTTGTCCATGGCTCCAAGGTCTGTGTCGAACCGGTTGATAAGGGGATTGAGAAGCTCTATTCCCCGGGCTGGGATGAGTTCTGCTTCTCCTCCGTAGTCACAGGAGGCAAGGTCTATGAGGGACCCGGGGATCACGGTCTGGAAATCCTGTTTGTCTACTCAGGGACCGGATCTGTCTCAAACAGCAGTTTCTCCCTTGATCTTAAGCGGGGAATGGCTGTTCTGATACCTGCGGCTTCAGGTTCTTATTCTGTTTCCGGCAGCCAGGATCTGGTTCTCTACAAGGCGGCAATGCCATTATGAAGATATTCGTTGACTGCGATTCCTGTCCCTCCCAGGTCCGGGAAATAATAGTCAAGGCCTCTGAAAGGACCAAAAGTCTCTCGTTTTTTGTGGCAAACCATAAGATTCCTCATGGAACAAATGCCTTTACCCATGATATAATAGTGGAAGAGGGAAAGGACAAGGCCGACGATTACATAGTAAGCCATGCTTCAGAGCACGATATTGCGGTGACCCGGGATATCCTTCTGGCTGAGCGGCTGGTGGAAAGAAATGTGGCTGTAGTCAACGACCGGGGCACCAGGTATACAGCCGAGAATATAAGGGAGCGGGTCTCAATACGCAACTATATGCTTGAGCTTGCCCAGAATGGTCTTAAGACCGAGGAGTCAGGCAGCTTCGGAAAAAAGGAGCTTTATCAGTTTGCCAATGCCTTTGATGCCCTTATTACCAAGAAGCTGAAAGGAGAGAAAGATGAGAATTAGACATTTTCTGATACTTCTGGCTGCAACAGCCCTTTTAGCCTCCTGTTCAATAAAGAAGATGGCTGTGAACTCCATGGCCAAGAATATGTCTGGCGATGCAACTGCTGTTTTCATGGAGGACAACGATCCGGAGCTGGTGGGCGAGGCATTGCCTGTAATCCTTAAGATGATGGATATGATGGCTGCAACCTCCCCTGACAACAGTGCTGTCAAATCCTCTGCCGGCAGCATGTATGTCATGTATGCCAATGTCTGGCTGCAGGGAAAGGGGGCTATGCTTCCCTATGACCGGTGGGAAGAGCAGAAACAGCTTTATGACAGGGCAAAGAAGCATTATCGACGGGGATATGATTATATAATTGATTCTCTTGAGCTTAAGCATAAAGGTTTTAAAGCCGCTTTTGCAGAAGGCAATTACGATACAGCCTTTGGCGGATTCAGGAAGGAGGATGCAGCAGATTTATACTGGGGCGGTGCGGCAGTGCTTGCCGGTGTCTCGGTGGATGTTCTGGATCCCAATTTTGCGGCAGACCGGGAAGGGGCAGTCAAGATGCTGTTCAAAGCCCTGGAGCTGGATCCCGATTTTGGAAACGGCATGCTGGATGAGATTATGATGCAGTATTATGCCTCTATGCCGGAAGGGATGGGTGGCAGCATGGAGAAGGCTCTCTACCACTTTAATCACGGAGTGGAGCTTTCCAACGACAGCCTTTTATCTCTCCATGTCTCCTATGCCGGCACAATCTGCACCAAGAACCAGAGCCAGGAGGGCTATGATGAATTTACCGCCGAACTGGAGAAAGTTCTGGAGCGGGATGTGGAAAGCGTTAAAGAGAACCGGCTGGCCAATATAATAAGCCAGCGGAAGGCGGCCTGGCTTTTGGAGAACCGGGATGATTATTTCTTGTTTGGATTTTAAGGTGATTGTATGAAAAAACTTTTTGTCTTTCTTTTCTTGTTCTGCTCAATTATCTCTTCTTTTGCAGGAACAGTTATAAAACTGGGATCTATTGCACCCTCCGGTTCCCTGTGGGATATAAAACTCAAGGAAATCGCCTCGGAATGGAAGAATATAACAAATGGCGAGGTACAGCTCAAGCTTTATATGGGCGGTACAGTCGGGGATGAGGATAATATGATCAGGGCCATGAAGGTGGGAGGACTTAATGCCTGCGCCATCACAGCCCAGGGTATGAAGGATATTGCCTCCGATACATTTGCCATGTGCCTGCCTTATATTGTCAAGGATGACGATGAATTTGAATATGTGTTCGACAAGGTGAAAGGGGATTTTGAGCAGGCCCTGGACAAGCAGGGGTTTGTGACCCTGGGCTGGGCCATGACCGGCTGGGTCAATTTCTTCTCCCGTGATCCGGTGGTAAGTCCTGAAGATCTCAAGAAAGAGAAGATTGCCATTGACACCGACAGCAGATTAAGCAAAATCTGGACCGAGCTGGGCTTCCGTGCAATACCTCTTTCCTTCAATGATCTGGTTGCATCCCTTTACAGCGGCATGATAGATACTATTTATGTCACTCCTCTTGCAGCCTCAGCCATGGGCATAATGAAGACAGCACCCCATATGTGCGACTATAAGATTGCACCTGTCTACTGTGCTGTGATTGTGGAGAAAAAGGCCTGGAACCGTGTTCCTGCCAAGTACAGGGAACCTCTTAAGGAGAAGACTGCCGAGATAGCAGGGGAGTTCTATGATATTATCAAGGTGGACGAGGCAAAGGCTATAGAAGTTATGAAGAAAAACGGCCTGCAGATCCACGAGGTATCCGACTCTGTGGCCCAGGAATGGCAAAAGCTTAGCATAGACGGCAGCGATGCATTCTCCAGAGAGCTTATTTCTAAAGATCTTTATGATAAGATTATATCAATAGTCAATGAGTACAGAAAGAAATAAACCCCTGTCTGAGATTTACATATCTGCTTTCCTCATAGTTCTTCTGGCCGGAATTCCCACTGTGGAAATTATAATCCGCAAGCTTTTCGGGATAGGGCTCAAGGGTGGCTATGACTATACCAGACATATAGTACTGTGGCTTACTCTGCTGGGGGCTTCTGTCAATTCCTTCACCGACCGCCACATGAAGATAGAGTTCTGTACCAAGTTCCTTTCCGACAGGGGAAAGAAGTTGGCAGAGAATCTTTCTCTTTTTATAGTGGTTCTGGTTTCAGGTGCTTTCTCGGTTGTCTCAACTGTATTCCTGATGATGGGTTTTACTTCAGAAGATAAGGTGGGAATTTTAAGCCAGCGCCTTGTAACCTTGATTCTTCCGGTGGGATTTCTGCTGGTCATAATCAGGGAGATGCAGCGGAAGGCTCTTTCAAAGGGGCGCATTATTGCCTTATGTGCCGGTATTGCTGCTGCCCTGTGGGTCTCAGTCTCTCCTCTTGTCAACCTGATCTGCGATATAGTCGGTGACGTTCCATCCTGTTTCTGGACTCTTTCCGATTATTCGGTTTCATCTATAGCTGCATTGAAACTTCCGCTGCTTCTCCTTTTCATCGCATCAGGAGTGCTGGGCGCCCCTATATTTGCAGTGCTGGGCGGAATAGCCTACATGCTTATAACTGCTTCCGGCTCATATGCGGAAGTCTCGGCCAACGAATTCTATACCATGCTTATTGGCAACACAGTGCCTGCCATTCCCCTGTTCACCCTTACAGGCTTTATTCTGTCAGAGAGCAGGGCCGGGGACAGGCTTATACGCACCTTCAACGCATTCTTCGGCTGGATGCCTGCCGGCATAATTATTGCCACAGTTATAATATGTGCATTCTTCACAGTGTTCACAGGTGCCTCCGGTGTTACTATCCTGGCTATAGGCGGCCTTCTTTCTGCTATTCTGGAAAAGAACGGAATTGAGGAGCGGTACAGAAACGGACTGCTCTGTTCTGCCGGAAGCATCGGGCTCCTTTTTCCGCCCAGCCTTCCTATGATCCTGTACGGTATAATCGCCCAGCTTGATATAAAGGCCATGTTCCTCGGCGGCATAATTCCAGGGCTGCTTTTAGTCCTTTCACTGGTTATCACCGGGTTTATCTATATCTCAAAGCATCCTGTCAAAAGAGTGAAGTCCACAGCAGCTGAGTGTGCATCAAGCTTTGCCGCCTCTTTCTGGGAGATTCTCCTTCCGTTCATAATCATTTTCTCCTATTTCTCGGGACTCACCACATTGGTGGAGACCGGGGCAGTGGCTGTGCTCTACACTATGCTGGTGGAATTTGTCATAAAACGGGAGCTCCATTTAAAGGATATGTTCACCATAGCAAGAAAGAGTGTTCCTATCATTGCCGGAATCCTTATTATACTGGGAATGGCCAAAGTTCTTTCCTACTATATGATAGATGAGCAGATTCCACAGCGTTTTGCCGACTGGATAGGGCTTCACATCCATTCAAAGATTCTGTTCCTGTTCCTGCTGAACATCGCTCTCCTGCTGGTGGGCTGCTTCATGGACATCTATTCTGCCATCATGGTGGTGGTACCTCTAATCATTCCTCTGGGAGAGATTTTCGGCATCCATCCTATACACCTGGGCATTATTTTCCTGGCAAACCTGGAGCTAGGATACATAACTCCTCCGGTAGGCTTGAACCTGTTCCTGGCCAGCTACCGTTTCAATGTGCCGCTGGAAAAGATGTACAGGGCAGTGGTGCCATTCTTCCTCATAATGCTTCTTACAGTCTTTATCATCACCTATGTGCCTGGCTTTACGCTGCTTCTGGCAAGGTGATCACAGCCGGCTCAAGAACTCAGTGAACATATTTGTAAGGGCTTTCTGGACATAAGGGGAAAAGAAAGTATATTTCTCTGTGAAAAGGTCGGTGAACTTCTCTTTCCAGCCTTCGATTATCTTCTCGGGAATAGGGAGCTTCTGTTCAATAAGACCGCTTTCTATCTCGGTTTCCCTTATGATTTCATCTCCCCAGTTTCCTATGGCGAATTTACAGATAGATATACTGCTCTTGAAGGTTGAGGCAGTTCCTACAAATGTTATGACAGTACCCTTGTCCTGGATCTCGTTGTAGTAATCCACATCATATTCCTCGTATGGAATCCTGATTTTGATTATCATCTCTCCAGGAAGGAGTGCCAGTCCTTCTTCCTTGAAAAGCTGCTGGATCGGAACCATAAACCGTAAGCTTGCAGTGGTATATGAAGCGATCTCCACCTTTGCGTTCAGTATGGAGAGGGCGGCAAATACGCTGTTCCTTATTTTAGGAGCACAGATAAGACCGCCTATGGACAAGATATTCCTGACATTTGGATTTCCACATTCGGTAAGTGCCCGGAGAAGTATAGGAGGAAGCACTGTGGCTCCTTTTTTAAGAAGTTCATTAATCTTAAGCTCCGGCCCTATCTCAAAGTAGCGCTCACTTCTCTTGAGGGCAGAAAGATCTGAGATATAACCGGGATAAATTGCTTTAGTCAGAGGTGTGTTCAAGGCAGACTTGTTTATTATATCAACGCTGTTCAGGTCATCAAAGCAGAGCCGGTATGACTTGCAGGCATTCATAGTCTTGAGAAGCCCGTTTACATTGTCAGGGGTATAGTATATAAGTTTTGTCTTGTCATCTCCGTTCTGCACGTTTACCTCGCTTTATGGCATTCACGGCCAGCTTTATTCCTGCAGCCATAGACTGGAAATCGGTGCAGTTGCATATATTTCCCGAAAGAGCCTCATAGATATCCTTGTCTGTCAGCTGTCCCGAGTTTATTACCAGGGAGTAGATGGTCATCATCTTTCCATGCTTGCAGAAATCGCAGAAATTGCAGCCCATAGCTTCCAGCACCTTGGTTATAGTCTCAAATTCCTTGGTTGTGGAGATATATTCATAGGTCAGGATGTTGGCATTACGCACCGAGAACATCCTTACCATGCATGCCGGCACAGGTATGTTGTCCTTGAGTACGGTACAGCCCCCGCAGCGTCCTGTATTGCAGCCGCTGTTCACCGACAGGAGGCCGAAATCATCCCTCAGCACATCCGAAAGCTTGTCGGAAGGATCTGCATCCAGATTCTTTTTCATATTGTTAAGCATGAATCTGATTATCATTGTTCCTCCACCATGCGGTACAGTTTCTCAGGGGTCACAGGCATATCGGTCATGACTTTTCCCACAGCCTGGCTTACAGCATTGCAGTAGGCCGAGGGGATGATTCCGAATGGAATATCTCCGCAATAATTGACAGTATCGGCACCATGGCTGTTGATAAGGCTTATGCTTATAGGAAGGTTTGCGAATTTCCAGGATGCTGACTCATCCTCTCCTGGACTTGTGCACCAGTAGAGACTGTTTATGATCCGCTGCATCAGATACCTCTTGGAGATATCTTCGTCTATAGTGTCACCGACATCAAAGCAGGTCCAGATTCCTTTTATTGAAGGCTTGTAGGTGACGATATCCACCGACACCTCCACAATAGCAGCTCCCCAGACTGCGGCATTTATGTCGTCGGTAGGGTCGTAGCTCTCTTCTGCAGTTATAGGAAGAGGAGAGCTTACCCGGAGCTCCTGAAGCTTCCTGCTGCATTTCTGAACAAGCTGGATAGGTCCTTTTGTCATCTCCCCGAGAATATCAGGAATTGAATCCTCATTTGAGGCTGTGTCATGCATCATCAGATGGATGCTTGCCTCATCAAGCTCTGTAATTTTGTGGATTACTTTTTTCCACAGGGTGTATTCGAAGAAGTTCTGTGGAACTGTGGCTGTGGAATAGTATAGCTGCCAGTTGTCATCCAGTGTCAGCTTTCCTGTGAAAGGGGTGCATATCTTCTTGCTGAAACCGCTGGTAGCTTTATAGGTTGCAAAGGCAAGTCCTATTCCCCTGTAATAGCGGTCGGTTCCTATGCCGTTAAGCCTGTTTCTCTTCGCAAGCTCATAAGCAGAGAACTTACGCTGGAAATCGGAGCTTCTTGAAGCCTTTTCTATTACAATATTTCCTGCTTTTGCAGAGGTTTTGACCATGTTGTCGATACGCCATTCATCCGGAAACAGCTCGGTCATGGATATGATCTGGTTTACATGGGTCTCGATACCTGCCAGTATCTGGGTGAACTTGTTTCCTGTTATGAAGAACATGGGAGGATAGCTGGTCTTGATCAGCTGTTCCTTTATGACAACTTTATTGACCTTATATGGCCCCATAATGCTTTTGAGGGCATTTTCCATAACATCGTCGGCAAAAAGGGGGTAGGCTCCTGCATTTATTGCCAGGTCCACTGTGCATTGCAGTATGGATCCGGTATTTTTATCCACTGTGGAGGTATGCTTTATCTTGAATGGGTATTGTGCTCCAATATACTGCTGAACCTCTTCTTTGGTCAGGATAAGGCGCACAGATTCTCCGGGGCGCAATGCTGCGGCCGATGCCGCCAGGGCTGCCAGATAGGATGGAAACCAGAGCCGCCCCTCCATAGGAGATGCAATCTGGGGTACATTGACCCTTACATCCTCTTCCGGTCTTTTAAGTATGCTGCTTACTGTGGAGCGGACATGATGGGGCCACTGGGTGGAGGTGCATACAGATACATAATCTGAGTCTGTGTAGATAGCCACTCCGATAGGGTCGTTGTACACCGGCTTATAGATATCTCCTGAGGTCATGGTCTCCACAGTAAGCACTTGTTCCGGGTCAATTTCCTTTTCATCGTAAGTCCAGGTTTCGTTCCTCTCTTTTACAACCTGCTCTTCGGCAAGCTCACCGTCAAAGAAAAGGGGAGTGCTGGGCTGGTATTCAACCTGAATCTGCCTGGAGACTGCATCTGCATCAGCCTGGCTCCTGGCAGCGATTATGAATATAGGTTCTCCCTGGTAGTTTACATATCCGTTGCACAGCAGGGGGAATTTGCTTCCTAATATATCGAATTCCTTCTGGGGCAGATCCTGATATGATATTACACTGCATCCTGACGGCAGATTCTCTGGAACATGCATATTATTTATCTCGCCGCAGAAGATTGAGGCCCTATAGAGAGAAAGGTAGAGGGAGTTCCTCAGATTCAAGTCTCTTTCTTTAAGATCATCCCACATTGTCTGCCCCTTTTGCATCTTCAAGAAGCTCAAAGCCGAAATCTATAAGATATGCGTTGTTGTAGAGCGAAAGTCTAACTTTTGCCCGCTTCTTGCGCCTGTCCACTTTTACAATCTGTCCCTCCAGCCCTTTCATAGGGCCATCTATGACTACAATCCTGTCCTGCTCGTTGTATATGACCTTGGATTGACCTATGACACGGCCATATTTGGCCAGTTCATAAATTTTCTTTGCCTCCTCGGGAGGGAGGGGATAGATAGTCTTATCAGCCTTGAGAAAGCGGCTGAAGAAATGAATATGTCTGAATTCCTGGAAAGTGTCTGGATCGATATCCTCGGCTTCCAGAAAGAGGTACCCCGGAAAAATTGACTTAAGCCCCTTGTGGGTGTGGCCGTTCTTCCGTATCATAAGTTCCTTCCTCAGCCAGAAGATCCGGAGGGGCAGGTGTCCTTTCTTCCTTTCCCAGAGTCTTATATATGTATCTTCTTTTCCAGTTTTAACCTGGATAACATATAAATTCATTAATATTATTTTAATCTTTATAAGGCTGATTTTCAATAGAAAAATTTTTTTAAAAAATTGAAGCAAAAATGCATTTTCTGTTGTAGGTACTTGTATGAAAGGTATAAGTATCGTGATTATTCTGCTTCTCGTTCCTTTTGTCAGCCAGGCAGATGTGGATTTTGAGGTGAAGTCGGAATGCTCGTCAGAGATGGTTGCCGGAAGGAGGCTGGATATCAGCTGGGATTCCCTGGAGATATGCACTGTATCGGAAAAGAGGGCAGAAAAGGATTTCTTCACTGTATCGGCCGTAACACCCTGGTTCGGATTCGGCCATCTTAAGACCCGGGGACTCTTGACCGAGTCCATGAATCCCTGCGGTTATTCGCCGGCATCCGAAGTTTTCTTTGAGCCTGCCCGCCTGGTTATGGACAGAAGCATAGGGGAGAGCGGCACCTATGGAGTTTTTGTCAGACCTATGGCTTTTCTTACCTGCTTTTCCCTTGGGGACAGGGATAATCAGTATATGCGGGGTATTCTGGCAAATGTCTCAATAAATGATTTCTCCTGCTCTCTTCTTCTGGAGAACAGCGATATACAGGAGCACTCAAGCTCATCCTCCTGGTACCTTTCAAAACCTGAGAATGCCGGCGGTGCCCAGCTGTGGAACCTGCTTTTAAACTGCATTTACGAGAAGGAATGGTTTCTGGTCTCCATTACGGCAGGTTCCTGCTGGGGGGATTATGCCGAAAGGGGATTATTCAACCGGGATTATATCACTTTCTTCTACAGGAATTATTTTGAGCTTAACTTTATGTTTGCCGGCACTACGGAGCAATATCTTGCAGCAGGAGGATCTGTTCCGGCATCCCAGTACAAATATGGTGCTGATGTCTGGTTCAGGCCCTGGAGGCCTCTTAAGCTGTCAGGAGTCTGGTATACCGATTATAAGAGGCCGGATTATAGTGACCTTTACTACAACGATTTTGCCCGTCATCTTACCCTTAAGTCCGCATTATATGCAGGAGATTTCATTTTCTCAGCTTCCTATGCCTCAGACACTCTGTTCTCAAATACTTCAGAGACCACCGAAAAACGGCAGTACATGGGCAGCATAGTCTATGACAGTGATATATTAAGGCTCTCAATGTCCAACCAGTGGTACATGGAGGAGGGCAGATACTGCCGGGATGTATTTACTGCCGGGTGCAAGCTCTATTTTGAATATATTCAGGCAGGATTCACCTGGAAGCGGGATATAGAGGATTCGGCAACCGATTCCTTCACCGGGGAACTGGTGCTGAATCTGGATAACTTCAGGCTGGATCTGAGATATAAGAAAAATGGAGATAAACCATCTGCATTCACTGTCACCGGAATAATCAACTATTGAATTTTTAGCCCTTGCGTTTTATTATGTAGGTATGAATACATTCAAGGGTAGAAGTTTTACTGTAATAGACGATTTCTCATTCGACGAGAAAATGTACCTTTTCCAGAAGGCAAAAGAACTTAAAGAGTATATCAAGGCCGATGACAAGGCAGGGATGGACAAGTTCAGGATCAACGATCCCGACTTCGGTATCTACGAGGTTTTTATCGAGGACAGCACCAGGACCAAGGAATCTTTCAAGAATGCAGCAGAATTCCACCGGGTCAAGCTCTCAAACCTGGATACATCCCATTCTTCCATAAACAAGCAGGAGAGCTTTGCAGACACATTCAACACCCTGTCAGGCTACTATAACAAGATCTTTATAGTACGGAGCCGCCAGGAAGGACTGTGCCGTTATCTTGCGGAAAATGCCAGGAATTATGCTCTGCGTAACGATCTGGCCACAACACCTGCATTCATCAATGCAGGAGATGGCAAGCACGAGCATCCTACCCAGGAGCTTCTGGACGACTTCACATTCCTGGAACATAACGGCTGGAATACCGACAGCATCCATATTGCTCTGGCTGGCGACCTTTACCATGGCCGCACAGTCCACTCCAAGGCAGACGGCCTGAAGATATTCAAGAAAGTGACAGTAGACCTGATTGCACCTCCGGAGCTGGCTATGCCTGAATTCTATGTGAACAAGATGGTCTCAAACGGCTTCAAGGTCAACTTCTTCTCTTCCATCGAAGAGTACATAAATGCCGGTAAAATGGCCAGGATATGGTACTTCACCAGACCTCAGCTGGAGCGGATGGGAGATGCAATCCTGAAGAAGCAGGATCAGCTGAGGGACAGCATCACATTCCAGCGGGAGTATATGGATAAGCTGCCGGAGGGGACAATCTTCTACCATCCTCTGCCACGGCATAAGGTATATCCTTCAATCCCTACATTCCTTGACTCCACACCGCTGAACGGATGGGAAAAGCAGTCTGCCAACGGCATGATCATAAGAATAATACTTCTTGGGCTTATTGCCGGCAAGATAGGAGATGACTTCAAGGGAGAGGTCAAGGTTCCTCAGAACCACGAGGATTCGGAGGATTTTATAGTTTCCCTGCCTATCCATGCAAATGCTCCTATAAAGGATTGCTCCGAAGGAGTAAAGCCTATTGCGGACGGTCTTGTGATTGACCATATCCTAAGGGGACACACCGAGACAGAGATAAGGGAGCAGCTTATAAGGATAATCCGCACCCTCAAGCTTTACGGAAAGGGTGGTGAATGGGTTACTGCCTCCAGAAAGGAACCTGACCGGATGAAAGGAATAATTTTCCGCCCAGGCCATGGGGAGTTCGGCATAAAGAATCTTAAGCGCCTTGCTGCTCTTGCTCCAGGCTGCACCGTCAATATCATAAAGGATAAGCATGTCGTAAAGAAGCTCAGGCTCCTTATGCCTCCTGCAATCTATAACTTTGATGACATTGAGTGCTCCAATCCGGACTGTATCTCCAACCACGAGCAGGGAGAGGGAATTCCTGCCGAATTCTACCGCACAGCAGAGGATAAATTCATCTGCAAGTACTGCGAGAAAATTCATACATTCATGGATATCTGGAAATGGAACTGAAAGGTGTTATCTTTGATATGGACGGGGTGATCGTCAACAGCGAGCCTCTCCATGTGAAATTCGAGTGTGATATTCTCAAATCTTTAGGAATTGATTTTCCTGCAGAGGGTTTTCCTGAATATGCAGGGCTGGCCATGGACAAGTTCTGGGCTTCTCTTAAGGAAAGATACAGCCTTAAGCAGCCAGTGGAGGAGCTTCTGGCTTACGATACTGCCATGAGGGCCAAGGCATTCAGGGCACAGGATCATTTTGATGCTCCTGCCGGTGTTTCCGGCTTTATAAAGAGCCTGAAAAGGGCAGGTATTCCCCTGGCTCTTGCCAGCTCTTCCCATACCATGGTGATCGATGCCATCCTGGACAAGCTTGGCTACCGCCGCTACTTTGATGTGGTGGTCAGCGGTTTTGAGCTTAAGAACGGAAAGCCTGCTCCTGACATATTTCTTTATGCTGCCGATCTTTTAGGAACACCCCATGCCGGGACTCTGGTTGTAGAGGATACTGCCAACGGTGTACTGGCTGCAAGGAATGCAGGTATGAAATGTCTGGGATATCAGAACCCCACAAACCCCACCAGACAGGATCTGTCAGGTGCAGATCTGGTAAGCGGAAGCTTTGAGTCTGTGACACTGGATCAGCTTAGAAAAGTAATGGAAGGCTGATGGAACTGTTTGAGGAAGGAAAAAACAGCATAAGTCCTCTGGCCGATGCCATGCGGCCCGAAACTCTGGATGACTTTTTCGGGCAGGAGCATATTGTGGGCAAAGGAAGGCTCCTGCGCCGTGCAATACAGGCAGACCAGCTCTCCTCCCTCATATTCTACGGTCCTCCAGGAACAGGAAAAACCACCCTGGCCCGCATAATAGCCAACACCACCAGCAGCTATTTCATCTCCATAAATGCAGTCCTCTCCGGTGTCAAGGAGATAAGGGATGCCATAGAGGAGGCCAAGAAAAGACGGGACTTCTACGGAAAACGGACAATACTGTTCGTGGACGAGGTGCACCGTTGGAACAAAGCCCAGCAGGATGCACTCCTTCCATGGGTGGAGAACGGAACTTTCATATTCATCGGTGCAACCACCGAGAATCCCTATTTCGAGGTCAATTCTGCACTGGTAAGCAGGAGCCGGGTATTCCAGCTCCTGCCCCTGACAAAGGATGACCTCAAGAAGGCCGCCCTGAAGGCTATATCGGATAAAGAGCGGGGCTATGGCCGTTTCAAGGTTACAATAGATGATGATGCCCTGGAGCATCTGGCCTCCATAGCAGACGGCGATGCCCGGAGCCTTCTGAATGCACTTCAGCTGGCAGTGGAGACTACCCCGGAATCATATCCGCCCCCAGAGGGGACTGAGATTCATATAACCCTTGAGATTGCAGAGGAGAGCATCCAGAAAAAAGCGATCCTCTATGATAAAGAGGGTGATTACCACTACGACATGATAAGTGCCTTCATAAAGTCCCTCAGGGGAAGCGACCCGGATGCGGCCCTATACTGGATGGCACGGATGATTGCCGGGGGAGAGGATCCCAAGTTCATTTTCCGCCGTATGATGATACAGGCTGCAGAAGATGTGGGAATGGCAGATCCTTATTGCCTTCCTGTGGTGGTTGCAGACGCAGAGGCCTTTGACCGTGTGGGAATGCCTGAAGGGCAGTTTTTCCTTTCCCACGCCGCCCTGTACATCACCTCTTGTAAAAAGACAAATACTGCTTATGCCTACTACGATGCTCTCGATTTTGTCCAGAAGGAGAAGCAGTATGATGTTCCTTCCCATCTCAAGGATGCTTCCCGTGACAAGGAGAGCTTCGGCCATGGAGAAGGGTATAAATATCCCCATGCCTTCAAGGATCACTGGGTGGCTCAGCAGTATCTTCCCTCAAGCCTCAAGGGAAAGGTGTTCTATACCCCAAGCAATATAGGATACGAAGGGGAAATTGCCAAGGAGCTTTCCAGAAGGAGGGAGGTTCAGCTGGAGGCTCAGCTTGACACCGGTGCCGGCACCGGAGAGATACTTACATTTTCCCCTGACGATAAAAGCAAGGATGCCTGGTTCCGCAGGACAGCAGGGGAGAAGAATACAGTCCTCTCTGCCATCAGAGATGAGCTTTTTGCAAATGCAAAGCTGCTCCGGCATCATAAAGTGCTTATACCCTGCGGTGACAAAGGACTTTTAGCATGGGAAGCCTCCCGGCGCACACCTGAGGGCGGCGTTTATGTCCTTATGGAAAAAGAGGAGGACCTGGATTATTTTGTGAATTATCCTTCGGTGCTCAGCGAGGTGGAAAGGCCTGTTGCGATACATGGAAACCTTGAGTCCTTTGCAGAAGAGCACAGTATGCTGTTTGACTGCATAATAGGGCGGAATATAGCCACCCGGGCCGATAAGAAGCAGGTTTTCCAGCATATCCGGTCACTCCTTGAGAAATCTGGCAGTGCAGTCCTTTCGGAGATTGTTCCAAGCCAGTGCACAAGGCTTTCCCAGATTGTGGCTCCGTTCCTTAAGGAGACAGAGCGTAAAAAACTTACTTCTCTGGAGAACAAGCTGTATGCCGAAAGCCCTCTAATGCTCTGGAGGGGAGAAGATCTGGTCTCTGCCGCTGCAGAGGCTGGATTCCTGGTCCATTCCCATGTCAAGGATCTTGCAGAAAGACGCTATATAACAAAGAAAGATATTGAAAACTGGCTTGACAGCAATAATCCTGGAACTTATGGAAAAGCCTTGTCGTCAGAAGCTGCACTGTGCGGAAAGATAAAAAGTGCCCTTGAGTCAATGATCGGCAGTGACGGGGTGGAGTGGAAGACCCATCATATTATCTTGACCCTTCAGCGGGTCTGAAGAAGCTCTGCCAGCTCATCCTCCTCATGGATGGCCCTGAGGAAATCTTTTCTGGTTATTATTCCCACAAGTTTAATGTCATCAGTCACCACAGGCATGTGATTGAACTTGTTCTCAAGGAATATCTTCTCTATTTCCCGCATTGTATTTGATGCATTTATCAGGATAACCTTTGTATTCATGTAGGTCTTGAGAGGAGCGCCCAGGCTGTTTGCTTTCTCTGCGTTGCGGATATTCTTGTTTCCCATCATCCCGACAACCCTGTCATCGCTGTCCACCACAGGTGCCGCAGTATGGTCAATCTCCTCAAGGCGTCTCTTTGCCTCTTCCACAGTAACATTGACAGGTATGGACTTGGCCGGCTTGGTCATTATGCTTTCCGCAGTCCGGTCAGGAGGAAGCTTGAGCAGTTCAGCCTTCAATGCCATAGGGACATTCATATCACCAGTCTTCTTGATTGTGGCAGAAGCTGCCTTCTCATGGCCTCCGCCGCCCCATGCAGAGAGTATTTTGTTGACAGGAACCGCCTTCTTCCTGCTCCGGGCAATTATGGATGTGGAATCATCAGACTGGAAATGGAACATGGAGAAAATGGCGTCGGCTTTCTCCACCGAGAAAACCTGCTCCACTACAGCAGCCAGGCCGTTGACCTTCTTCGGAAGCTCCATGAAGCTGACACAGACCTCATGTCCCTTTAAATTATGGAAATCAAGGCTGTTCAGAAGGGAATGGAAATAGGAAATCTGGTAGTCGTTCTTAAGGGGCTGCAGGAAGAATCTTGCCAGCTTCATTGATGCCCCCAGGCTTATAAGATAGGAAGCAGCCTTGAAATCATCCGGAGTCACAGAGTCTGTGGTGAAGTTCTGGGTATCGGCAAATATTCCTGTAAGGGCAATGGTGGCCTCGTCCTCGTCCAGCTTTATCCCTTTTTCCATAAGCTTAAGCACCATGGTGGAGGTGTTTGCCCCGTTCCCGACATAGGAGAGGTGGGCACCTGGAATATCGCAGCCGTCAGTAGGATGATGGTCAAAGATTTCTATATTTCCGTTCACATGGCCGATATTGGCAAAGAATTCCTTTACACGCATGGAGGACCTTGTATCCACTACAACTATGTTGTCTATGGGCTGATCCTTGATGTCATCAGGACGCTTGAAGGAGAGCTTTGTTATGTAAAAGGATACAACATTGCTTGTCAGAGGGTTGAGCAGGTTGCTTAGGACCATTTCGTATCCCGGATATAGCTTCTGGGCGGCAATCATTGATGAAAGGCAGTCCAGATCAGTGTTTGAATGACCGATGATGATGTTCATATTAAGACAAGTATAGTTTCCTGTTATTTCGGTTGTCAAGGATAAATAATTGATTTAGTATCAAGGTATGAGAAAGATTTTACTCATGTTTTCTGTATTTCTCACTCTGACCAGCTGCTCAAAAGGTTCAGGCAGAACAGAATTCCCCGACATCAGGCTTCCTCTGACATCAGATCTGGTCACCAGCTTATCCTACGGCACCCCAAAAGGGGATTATGTAAGGGTGAGGGAGAACCCGGACCAGGACTCCAAGGCCCTTGAGATGCTGTGGCACGGCAATATCTTCGAGATATTCACAAAGACCGGTGACAAGGAAGTTGTGGGGGATAAGGAGGACTTCTGGTACATGATCAGGTACGAGGGAATCGAAGGCTGGGTCTTCGGAGCAGAAATTGAGCTTTTTGAGGATTTACAAAAAGCAGAAAAGTGGGTAAAATTGACACATGAGTAGAAAAATCTGTTTTACTGGGGGAGGGACAGCAGGACATGTTTTTCCAGGCATCTCTGTCATAGAAGCCCTCTGTTCCCAATATAATTACAAGAAAGAAGACTTTATCTGGATAGGCTCCACCTCTGGAATGGAGAAAAAGCTTATAGACGAGGCAGGTATCCAGTTCAGGGGAATACTCTCGGGCAAGCTTAGAAGATACTTCTCTTGGCAGAATTTTGTTGATATTTTTAAAATTATACTTGGAATAGTGCAGGCTTTTTGCATACTTTTAAAAGTACACCCTGAAATAATCTTTTCAAAAGGGGGATATGTCAGTGTTCCACCGGTGCTGGCAGGAAAGCTTCTAGGCATCCCTGTGATCACCCACGAGTCTGATTATACCCCTGGTCTTGCCACTAAGATCAATGCCAATTTCTCTAGGAAAATACTCCTTTCTGTAGAGGAGACCCGCAAATACCTAAAGCCTAAGTTCCGGGACAGATGCGTTGTTGTAGGTAACCCTGTCCGGAGCCAGTTCTACAACGGTGATCCTGCAAAGGGACTTGCATTCCTGGGCTTTGATGATAAAAAGCCCCTTGTCTTTGTAGTCGGGGGGAGCCAGGGAAGCGGCGAGATAAACCAGCTTATATGGGAGATCAGGAAGCCTCTGGCCGAAAAGTACTATGTTGCACACCAGGTGGGAGCCCATTCCACCATCGGAATAAGCGATATGCCGGACTATGTCCAGGTTAAATTCATAAAGGATGAGATAGCCGATGTTATAGCTGCCGCTTCCCTGGTGGTAACCCGGGCTGGTGCCGGCTCCCTGTGGGAGCTTTCTGCCGTAGGCAGAGCTGCCCTGCTGATTCCTCTGCGGGGCAGCGGCACCAGAGGGGACCAGGTGAGGAATGCCCTCTACTTCAAGGAGCAGAATGCGGCTGCAGTTCTTATGGATGATACTATCAAGAGCCAGGATCTGCTGGCCGAGATCGAGAGCATAGTCGGGACAGAGCGGGGCAGAGAGCTTAGTGTCAAAATGGCCCAGATGGCAAAAAAAGACTCGGCCTCCGCTATTGCGTATCAAATTGTCACACTTATAAAGAAGGATTGAATATGAATTTTGCTGACCTTTTATTTCTGCTGATAGCATTATTTTTTGTAATCAAAGGCTTTTTCAGAGGCTTTATCTCTGAATTCATGTCCATGGCTGCCCTCATAGCAGGTCTTGCCGCCGCTTTAATCTTTCAGAACCAGGTCGCCTCTCTTTTAAAGGAAATGATAAAGAACGACACTTTCAGGCCTCTGGTTGCATTCTTCATCCTTTTTATCGGAACTTACATCCTGGTCAAACTGGTGGAGCTTATGCTGCACAATGCTATCGAGGCTATAAAGATGAACAGTCTGGACCGGCTCCTGGGCTTTGTTTGGGGACTTTTTGAGACTTCTGTAATAATCCTTATAGTCGTTTTCCTTATCTATCACCTTAAGTTCAAGGCAGGAATCTCTTTCCTGGAGGATAGTGTGATTGCCAGGTATGCCAGGGATTTCCTTGAGGGGTTGAATATAGGAGACTTTGGTCTTGATAAGGTGAAGGACCTGCCGGGAGTGCTCAAGAAGAATGTTTGAGAATATAATCGGACATAAGCAGACAGTTGAGCTCCTTAAGGAACAGGTGGCCAGGAACAGACTGCCCGGCTCCATACTTATAGAGGGGCCGAGATATGCAGGAAAGCTTACCCTTGCTTTGGAGCTGGCCCGCTCCCTCACATGCACCGGAGACAGAAGCTGGAACTGCCAGTGCCCAAGCTGCAGGAGCCAGAAGCTTCTTGTTCATCCCGATACATTGCTTTTAGGAAGCGACAACTTTATGGAGGAAATATCGGTTGCATACCAGCTCCTTGCTGACAATGACCAGATCTATACCCGTTATCTCTTTATCCGCAGCGTCAGGAAGCTCCTTAGGCGCTTTGACCCTGTCTTCTA
>CADAEX010000008.1 GCA_902787125.1 uncultured Spirochaetaceae bacterium | reverse complement strand
CGGATCATCCAGAATAATCTCCCGGATTGATCCCAGTGCATTGTAGAGGAAATGAGGCTGCATCTGGCTCATGGAATTCTTGAACCTGGACTCCTTAAGAGCCTCCTGAAGCTCCTCCACCTCTTTGTTCTTTTTGTTCATCTCGGTGATATCATAGGCTACAAACAAAGCCATGATATGGCCGGTGCTGGTGTTGCGGTTGACAAAGAATACAACACGCAGCAGACGGTCATCATTTTCTGCAAACTTGGCATGACAATGTAATTCCACATAAGGCATACCGGAGTTGAAGGCAGAGATAAGATAGGATGAATTGCAGGTGTTCAAGAAAAGAGTCTTGGCAGAGAGAAGCCTGTTCTCAGTGCACCACTCCAGGAATTTGCTGTAGCTGTAAGGCTTTTCCAGAGGGATTTCCACCTCTTTCGGTATGACAGAATTTACAGCACTGAAACAATCATCCAGTGTATCCTTTGAAAGGTTTATGTTTCCATAGAGAAGACAGCTTGATGTTATGGCATTGCGGTAAGACCTCTCCTTCTGCAGCAGGTCTGCCTCACGCCGGATAGATGTATCGATGTTACGTATTCCCACATAGAGTACATTGCTGTCCTTATCGTTCAGAATACCACGGAACTGGTAATAGACAGGCTGGTTGTTGTGAATCACACGGTAGTTGAAGATATAACTATTTGAATGACTCAAAGCCTCCAGTATCTTCTCTTTTCTCACCATGGATTTCACATAATCCCGATCATCAATATAAATGAAATTATTGTAGTCGTAATTGTTCACATCAAAGAAATCATCACCCTGGGTGGAAACACCTATCTCTCCGAACTCGCCGCTTGCATTGACTGCCTTGAATGCATTTGTGGTCAGATTGACGATATACAGGCATTCAAAATCCTGGGCAAAAGCAGTTATCACATTGTCCATCTCTGCAGATCTCAGAAGTGCATTGTGCTCTCTGGTGCGGTCCAGGATTGAGCCGAACACATAGGAGACCTTTCCGTCGTTGTCCTTGAACGGAGTTAGGATAATCCTGTGCCAGATGTTGTCACCCTTGCTGCCTACATCAAAGGTATATTCAGCTTTAGATGACTTGACCTTCATAATTGCACTGTAGAAAGTCTTAACATCAAAGCCGGCAAACAGAGTTTTCTCCAACTCATTCATTGTGTCAACGGTATATACTTTATCTCTGAGCTTGAGCTCATTGGTTTCCATGTTATAGTCAAAGAAATCACAGTTGAGTCTGTTCAGAAGGATAACATTCCGCTCCTGCTCAAACCTTATCTCCTCTATTCCCTGGCGTTTGCGGTAAATGTTAATTATTATGACCAAGCAGAAATAGACAAAGATAGCCCAGCTCATAAACAAAAACAGGATTATGAAGAATTTTGTATTCTTCTGCCCTATGGCATAGGCTTTGATCAACGCTTCCCTGTCTCCTGACACAATCAGATGCCAGTCGTTGACTCCAATGGAATGCTGCACAACCAGCTGCTTGTCAACATTTTTATACTGAAAATGAATATTCTGACCTTCATTTATACTTCTTGACAGGTAACTCCAGTCAATAAACTTATCTTTCAGAATATCCGGCAGATTAGCTCCACGGGAATAGCTTTTTCCAAGATACATCCGGGAAGCTATGTTGGTGGCAAGAACCTCAAGCTGGGAGTTTACAATCATAATCCTCAGAGGCTCACTGGCCAGATTGTGATGGAACAGGAACTCCAGATTATCCACCTGCTTGATTGCAAAGAGGACACCTTTCATGATGTAATTCTCATAATAGGGAATAGCATAGAAAAGATATATATCATGGCTAATATAGGAATCCCATCGCATACTGAGCATCTGAGACTTACGGTTTATGGTAATATCGTAGAAGAAAGGCATGTCAGAGACATTTCCTCTTTCTTCTCCCCTAGAGTTGATGGAATTACCGTTAAGATCTGCATACCTGAGAGCTGTCCATTGGTTACTATCTATCATAGCTTTCAGAAAGTCGCTGTTGATATTTTTCTTAAAACCGCCATGGGAGGAAAGGTAATCCGCTATAAACGACAGTGGTACAAAGTTTCTATCCATAGCACGGTTGATCATAGCCACCTCTTCAGTGGCAATAAAATCCATCTCCTCAAGAACTTTATTTGAGTTATGATTTTCAAAAATAATATCCGAAGAGGCCTTTATTACAAAGATTCCCACGCATAACAGAATCACAAAATAAAGGAAAAAATACTTCTGGAAATTACGTAAAAAATTATCAAAACGATTAGTTGTTCCACTCATTTCTAAGAACAGTATACCAATTTTTTAAAAATATGTAAAGATAGTAATCAAAAATAAACACAAATTTATTCTGACTATTTACACAGTTTTTTTTGACAGATATACTTAAGCTATGAGAGCACCTATTGTAGATGGAATATTCTATCCAGCCCAGAAAGATATGCTTGAGACCAAAGTCAAGGAACTCTTGGATGGTGCAGGCCTCGGATCTGACATAGCTGCCGGTGCCAGTGCCATAGTAGTACCCCATGCCGGGTATAACTACACAGGAGAGCTGGCTGCAAAGGGCTTCAAGGCTGTATTGGACCGGGACATCCATACTGCTGTGCTCCTGGCCCCGGTGACCAGAGATGCCCAGGATGGCCTTTTCCTATGCGATTTCAAGGCATTCAAGACCCCCATGGGTGAAGTTTTTGTAGATCAGGAGAAGGTTAAAGCCCTTCTTGATCATAAAGGAAGATTTTCTGTAAACAACTACCCTTTCCTGGAGGAGCACAGCATAGAGGTTCAGCTTCCATTTATCCAATACCTGTGGCCACAGGCCAAGATAGTACCTTTACATATGGGAAGGCAGAACCCAGGCACTGTAAAGCAGCTGGCAAAAGCATTGCAAGAGGTGTTCGGCCAGGATATAGACAATACTCTGTTTGTGGTAAGCGCCAATGCAAGCCCTTATCTGCAGCGGGAGTTAGCCCAGGAGTATGCCGCATCCTACCTCTCCCTTTGCACTGCGGGGGACTGGGAGGCTATGCTTGCAGAACTGCAGAAGCGGCATCCTCTGCCTAACGGCACCGGCTGCACCGCCGCAGTGCTGGGCATGGCAGGCAGCATGCCCAGAGTCACCGTACTGGGCACAGGTGACTCAAAGGGAGAGAAGATAGTCTGTTACGCTTCTTTAGCTGTCAGTTTCCAGCAATATTGCAGATAATATCCACGCACTTCTCTATGCCCAATGATGATGAGCAGAGACACAGGTCGTAGTTCTCGGCCAGGCCGAACTCCCGCTGGGTGTAGTAGCTGCAGTATTTTATTCTTCCTTTGTCCACATCGTGGAGCAGGTTCTTAAGCTCATTGTATGGAAGATCCGGATAGAGATTCCTGATATATTCCAGCCGCCAGGATTCAGCACCGTAGATGAACACATGGAGAGTATCATCAAACTCCCGGAGTATGGCATCGGCATTCCGTCCCACTATGACACAGTGTCCTTTGTTGCCGAACTGCTCTATAACCTTTTTCTGGGCCTCCATGAACCTGTCTTCCATTGTGGTGCGGTAGACTCCGAAAAGGCTCTGGGCAAAGCCGTACTCATGAGGCACCTTCTCATCCAGGTCCGAGCTCTGGGCAAGTGTAAGGTTGGCCTTTACAGCAGCACGCTCAACCAGGTCGTGGTCCACATATTCAAAGCCAAGGCGGTCTGCCACCTTGCGTCCGATCTTGCCGCCGGCAGCTCCGAATTTTCTGTTGATTGTTATAATCTTTTTCATACAACTCCCAGTTACAGAACCTTGTTAAGGAAGCTGATGGTACGCTCCTGCTGAGGATTCTTGAGAATCTGGTCAGGAGTCCCTTCTTCTATGATGTAACCGCCGTCCATAAATACAATGCGGTCTGCAACCTCACGGGCAAAGCCCATCTCGTGGGTGACAACAACCATGGTCATTCCACCTTTGGCAAGTTCCTTCATTACCTGGAGAACTTCTCCTACCATCTCGGGGTCCAGGGCCGATGTAGGCTCGTCAAAGAGCATTATGGAAGGATTCATGGCAAGAGCCCGGGCTATTGCAACACGCTGCTTCTGGCCGCCTGAAAGCTGCTGAGGATATGCCTCGGCCTTGGATTCCAGCCCTACTCTCTTAAGGAGCTTCATGCCAGTCTCATGAGCCTGGGCTTCGGTCATCTTTTTTGTCTTCACCGGTGCCAGCATGATGTTCTTAAGAACATTCATATTGGGGAAAAGGTTGAAGTGCTGGAATACCATTCCGATATCCTCACGCACCTTGTTTATGTTTATATCTTTGTCGTTGATGTCATTGCCGTCCACTATTATGGTGCCGCCGTTGGAATGCTCCAGCTTGTTCAGGCACCGGAGGAATGTGGACTTGCCGCTTCCGGAAGGACCGATCACAACCACCACCTCTCCCTCATGGATATCGATATTGATGCTCTTGAGGACTTCCAGCTTGCCGAAATACTTCTTCAAATCCTTAACATGAATCTTTATTGTATCTTTCATGGCATCCTCCCCTTACTGGTCCCTGTGGCGCTTGCGGGGCTTGCCCGCATCTTCCTCTATCTTTATCTTCCGCTCGATCCGCTTTGCAGCCTTGCTCAAGGAGACAATGACCACCATGTACAGAACACCCACTATAGCCCAGGTCTGGAGGCTCAGGAAGGTGTTGCCTGCAATAGTCCTTCCCATGTTTGTAAGCTCAGGATAGCCGATTACAGAAAGGATCGATGTATCCTTGAGAGTTATAATGAACTGGTTGATTATGGAAGGAATCATGACCTTGAATGCCTGGGGAAGGATTACGCACTTCATGCTGGTGCCGTAAGTAAGACCCAGTGAGCGGCTTGCCTCCATCTGTCCCTTGTCTATACTCTCGATTCCGGCACGGAATATCTCGGCCATATAGGCACCGCAGTTCATAGCCAATGCTATGGTACCGGCCTGCAGCGCAGGAAGCCTGAAACTGGTGAATCCCATCATCTTGAATGCCTGGGGAACACCGAAATAGATAAAGAATGCAAGTACGATAAGAGGAACACCGCGGATAGCATCTACATATACAGTTCCTATGATATTCAATACCCGGCTGTGACTTACGTTCATAAGTGCAAAGATAAGACCAATGATCATAGCAAAGATAAGTGCCAGGACTGTCAGCACAAGTGTATAGCCCAATGCCCTGAACAGCATGGTGGAATAACTCTGTAGTATAGATATCATCCGCTGTACTCCTTTATAAAAAAAAAAGACCAGAGCCCTCCCAGGGGAAAGCTCTGGCTCAAATCATAACCAATTACTTAAGATATTTGTCCAGGATAGCCTGGTACTTTCCGTTAGCCTTGATGTTCTTGAGGCCTGCGTTGAACATATCCAGAAGCTCCTGGTTAGCCTTGTTCATGATAGCAAAGCCGTAAGGTGCACCTTCGCTCTCCATTCCTGCAGGAATCTGAAGCTTAAGGCCTGCGTTCTTGATGTTGTCGGCGATGATAGGTGTATCCTCTACACATGCAGCGCTGTTTCCGAGAATTACATCGTTGTACATAGCCGGGGAATCATCAAATACAGTGATCTTGTAGCCATACTTGCTCTGAAGTGCCTTTGCAAAGTCTGCACCAGCTGTTCCGTTCTTAACAGCCACGTTCTTGCCCTTGAGGTCCTCGAACTTGGAGATGCTGCTTCCCTTTGCAACTACGAATGTCTGTGTAGCAAGGAAGTAACCTTCGGAGAAGATCCAGCCCTTGTCAATGCGCTCCTGCTTGATTGTTGCGCCTGCGATAAGAGCATCAGCCTGTCCTACCTGAACTGCTGCGATACCTGCATCCCAGCCAAGGGACTGAAGGTCATATTTGAAGCCCTGGTCCTCTGCTACTGCAGCCAGGATATCTACATCGATACCTACGAATTCGTTCTTTTCGTTGGTATACTCAAATGGTCTGAATACTGTGTCTGTTGCGACAATCCAAACTTTCTCTCCAGATGCCTTCTCTTTGTTTCCACCGGCAAAGCAGATGCCAGCAGCAAGAAGAAGAATCAATGCAAACAATAAAGTCTTTTTCATTTTTCTCTCCTAATAATATAGGATATTCGCAAAAATGGTTTAAGTCAATGGCAGGAGAGCTCGAAGGAGATCTGGCAGCTCTTGCCAGGCTCCAGGTTTCCGGTCTGGCCGAAGGCATAGATAAGGGTGGAAAGATACTGGTTTCCATTGTGGAATATGTTGCGGTATGTGAAATTGCTTATTCTGTCCGAGGTTATGGTGATAGTCCTGGATTTATCCTCGAACTCTATCCCTTTCTCCAGCATCCTTGGATGGAAAATATGCTCATCGCTTGAGAGTGTGAGGTTGAAACTGATCACACCGCCTATATTGATAGGCAGGCCGCCCATGTTGACAAGCTCGTATTTCACGGCAGTAAGGAAGTTGAAGAACCGGTAGGTCTTTATGATCCTTATCGGACCTTCCTGGGTCTTATACCGGAAGGAGAGTACCAGCTTCTTGTTCTCCCTGTCATAATCATCCACATCATAGACTATGGATGCGAAATCCTCAAAATTGCCTTTGGTCAACGACTCTATGTCACCACGGCACTGGGAAAAGTCATACATGCCGTCACGGAAAAGCCCCGGATACGGGTTGTCGGGACAGTAGCTAACATAGTTCCATGCGGTGGGAATGTTGTCAAATTCAAAAACAAGACCACCTGCCCTCTGGATATAGGCATTGCAGGTATCGCCCTGATACAGGTACTGCTTATAGCCTTTGAGCTTGAAATCAGACTTCACCAGGGATGAGATGAATGAATCCTGGCTCCTGGCCAGTTTCTCGGAGGTTATGAAACAGCTGTAGGCCTTGCGGCTGGCAGCACAGGTAAATGCGGAGAAATAGCCCTGCCCCTTCCACAGCTCATCAAGGGCACTCTTCTTCTTATATTTATCGCCCCGGATAGAATTGGCAAGGGTCTGGACATAGATCATCTTGGCATAAAGATTATCCAGTTCTTCAGACTTAAGGAGCACCTTCTTGAAGATATTCCGGCTCTGGAAGTATTCCCTTTCTATCTCGGGCTCCCCTTTCAGAGACTGGGAAGGAGAGATAAGCTCTATCGATTTATTTGAAGTTATAAGCTTGAAGAATTCATCCAGCCATACCAGATCCAGGGACTTGATACTTTTGGAATCAAAGAAGAGGGAGACCACCGGGTCCTTTCCCTTGACCTGGAGAAGCTTCTGGACAAAATCTTCCGGAGCCATCTCCCTTCCCTTCTCAAGCAGTTTATTTGCCAACGGGAAAATAGTGATTATCTTACCCTGATCCTCGGTCATGGAGACCTGGAAATCGGGAACTCTGTATCCCACAGGGAAGAACAATGCAGACTTATCAAGGAATACATAATCTATTCCGCAGCTCTTAAGGCAGCTGATAAGAGAGTTGTCCCAGCTGGTGCTGTCTATCATGCATCCCTTGGGCCGTTTCAAAAAGCGCTGCCTTATGGAAGTTGTGAGAGAATCTATCTGTCCTATCCTGTCGGTTATCTGAAGCAGCGGCAGATAAGGCTCCTATCCTGTCGGTTATCTGAAGCAGCGGCAGATAAGGCTCATAATATGCGCCGCCCAGAAGCTCCACCTGCCTGTTCCGTTTCTGCATCTCGGCAATAAGAGTTATGACCTCGGGATGTTCGCCGGCAAGCCATTCATACCAGAGACCGGAAAAATAGAGCACTATAGGAATAGAAGGATATCCATAGAGAATCTGGAAGAAAGGACGATAGAATGAATTGTATTCGGAAATAAAAGAATTGCCGGAAATCTGGCTAGGCAAATTTCCGGACAATCCAACAATAAGCTTCAAATATGCCTCTTAAATAAATTATTTAGAAGCCCTTAAATCAACAATACACTTGGAAGGACAGGATGCACATGCAGTATCCCGTTCGCCAGTCTTGGAGTAATCAATGGAAGCGAGGAAATTGTCTACGACAAATCCACCTTCAGGAGACTTCTTCTCACACATTTTACAACCAATACAGCCGACTTTGCAAGCTTTTTTTACAGCTGGTCCCTTGTCGTGGCTGTTGCAGTCTACAACATGGGATGCAGAGTAAGGAATCATCCGCATAGCTTTTGTCGGGCAAACCTTTGTGCAGGCGCCGCAGGAGATACACTTGTCCTTGTCAACCTGAACCAGTCCGGTACCTGTTTTGGTGATTGCACCTGCAGGGCAGACCTTGATACAGCTTCCGAATCCCAGACAGCCGTATTTGCAGGCTTTAGGTCCCTGGAACATAGCGAAAGCAGCATTACAGTCCTCAATACCTTTGTAGTTCATAGCCTTGATTGCCTGCTCGTTGTCGCCACGGCAATGGCAGTGAGCAACCATCTTCTCTGCGTTGAGGTCGATGGCAACACCCATGATCTCTGCAATCCGGGCAGCAGACTTGGCAGCGCCAGGAGCACACTTTGTAAGCTCTGTCACAGAGCCGTTGAAGATAGCCTCGGCATAGCCGGAACATCCTGCGAAACCGCAGGAACCGCAGTTGTATCCAGGAAGAGCTGCCTCAAGAGCCTCGAGTTTCTCGTCCTTCTTTACAGCAAAGTGCTTGGCAGCAATGGAAAGTCCAGCTCCGAAGAGAGCTCCCAGTGCTGTTACGATAATACAAGCAAAAATTATATTCTGTACCATATCTCTACCCTCAACCGATCAGATTGTTCAGCAGTGCTGCATCGAATGCCATGAAAGCCAGAGCCATAAGGCTTGCTGTTATGAATGCGATAGGCACACCCTTGAATGGCTTTGGAATATCGGTGTCTGCCAGCTTTTCACGGATACAGGACATAAGAACGATAGCCAGAAGGAATCCAAGACCAGCTGCCATACCGGCAACAAAGCTCTCGATTGCATTGTAATTCTTACCTACTGCAATGATTGCAATACCAAGTACTGCGCAGTTTGTTGTGATAAGCGGAAGGAAGATTCCCAGTGACTTGTACAGGGAAGGTGAAACCTTGCGCACTACCATCTCTACAAACTGAACCAGGGCAGCGATAACCAGGATGAATGTGATGGTCTGGAGATAGGTAAGACCGAATGGAACCAGAAGGAAATGCTGGATGCACCATGTGGTCAGGGAAGCTACGCTTGTTACGAATGTAACGGCGAATCCCATACCGATGGCAGATTCATAATCCTTGGATACTCCGATGAACGGACACATACCCATGAACTGGTTCAGAATAAAGTTGTTAATAAAAATATAAGTAATAAGAATTGCAATTAATGACATCTTCTACCCCCTTATTTCCTGCCTTCTCTGTACTGGAAGAATGCCTTGAGCAGACCAAGTACAAGAAGAGCTCCTGCCGGGAATGCGATGACTCTCATCGGAGCGATTGAGATGACAGGAACTGTGATTACACAGCCTGGAAGTGTGATTGTACCGGATCCCAGCACCTCTCTGATCAGAGCGATGAGTGTAAGAGCCAGAGTGAAGCCCACACCCATTCCAAGACCGTCCAAGATGGAAGGGAGAACCTTGTTCTTGTTGGCAAATGCCTCGGCACGACCAAGGATGATACAGTTTACTACGATCAGAGGTACGAAGACACCCAGAGCGGCATAGAGTGCCGGAGCGTATGCCTCCATAACCATCTGTACGATTGTTACGAAAGATGCGATTACTACGATGTATGCCGGGATTCTCACGTTATCAGGAATGAAATTCTTGAGCAGTGAGATAAAGATGTTTGAGCATACAAGTACGAAAATTACACCTGCGCCCATACCCAGAGCATTGATAACCATTGTTGAGGTTGCCAATGTAGGACAGAGACCAAGTGCGATGACAAATATCGGGTTTTCTTTGAAAAGACCCTTGGTGAATTCCTTAATCACTTCTGGCCTCCTAATTTCTTAGCAAATTCGCTGCCATACTCAAGTGCCTTTGAAACACCGGTGAATGTGATGGTTGCACCAGTCACTGCATCGGCATCTGCTGACTCAAGCATAGTCTTTTTTACAGGAACCGGCTTGTCTGCACCGGTGCCCTTGAACTTATTCATATATTCAGCATTCTCTGCCTTTTTTCCAAGACCTGGAGTCTCGGCATCTTCCATAAGCTTGGCATCGATGATCTCGCCATTGGTCTTGAAGTTTCCGAGGATGATCAGGTCTCCGCCGTAGCCCATGCTCTTAAGGCTCATGATATAGTTGGTGACTTTTCCGCCGTCAGTCACAGGATAATAGTAGTTAACACCTGCACCGTCGCCCTCAACCTTCTCGCCTATTGTTCCGGCCTTGTTGATCACAGAAAGGGCATCCAGCTCAGCCTGTGCCTTGGAAGCTGCGATCTGCGGTGCTGTGATTCCGTTTACGAATCCCAGTACAAATGCTGCTACCAGACAGATGACGGCAAGCTTTACAGCAATGATAATAATATTTTTCATTTCTTTGCCCCCTTCTTTACCGGCTCAACTCCGAACACTCTGGTCTTGCTGAATCTGTCGATCAGCGGAACAGCCATGTTCATAAGTACGATTGCCAGTGAAACACCTTCCGGGAAGGATCCGTAGAACCGGATGAGGAATGTGAGGAAACCGCATCCGATACCAAAGATGATCTGTCCCTTTGAGGAAAGAGGTGTGGTGACCATATCGGTAGCCATGTAGATGGCACCCAGCATAAGACCGCCGGAGAGCAGGTTGAACAGTACATCGCCTGTAAAGAGGCTGTGTGTGAACTTAAGTCCTCCGAAGATCCATGTGAACACTGCAAATGTGATAAGGTATGCACCAGGAATCTCCCATGTGATGACCTTGCGGTACAGCAGGTAGATGCCGCCCAGGATAAGGAGCAGCGCAGAAACCTCGCCGATACATCCAGAGATATTTCCAAGGAAGAGATCCATATAGCCGACATCATAGCCAGCCTGCTTCATATATTCGATAGGACCGGATACAGAACCGGAGAAGTCCATCATTCCAGTCTTTACAAATCCTAACGGAGAAGCGCCACCTACGGCATCGATGGTGGCAAAGTTTGTGCATGGAGCACTCCATTTTGTCATGTAGCCTGTCCAGGAGAAGAATACAAAGAGTCTTCCGCCGAGGGCCGGGTTCATCCAGTTGCATCCAAGACCGCCGAATGCCCATTTTACAACAAGCATTGCGAAAAGAGATGCAATGAAAGGTATCCATACAGGAACTGCAGGTGGCATGTTATAGCCCACCAGAAGACCGGTAAGCACTGCAGAATAGTCTGTAAGGGTAAACTTCTTGAAGACCTTGCACATGATATATTCGCCAAGCACTGCACCGATTATGGATACAGCGATGACTACAAGAGCTTTGACTCCGAATACAACCACACCCCAGATTCCGGCAGGAATCAATGCGATGATCACATCCAGCATGATCCTTGAGGTTGAATCAGGATGATGGAGATGCGGAGAGCTTTCAATTATAAAATTATTGTTCATTTTCAACCCTTCTTTGGTGGCTTTGGTGCCATTCTCTTTCCAAGTCTGAAGCCCTGGACAAGCGGAATATTTGCCGGGCAGACAAATGCACAGCAACCACACTCTTTACAATCCATCAAGTTAAGCTTAAGAGCCTCTGCATATTTTCCAGAATTGATCTTCTTGAACAGCTTTGTAGGCTGGAGTCCGATAGGACAAGCCTTAAGACACCGTCCGCACTGGAGGCAGGCTGTCCGCTGACCTTTCTTGGCCTCTTTAGCAGAGAGCACCAGGATTCCGGATGTTCCCTTGATGACAGGAGTATCCAGATCGCTGAATGTGAATCCCATCATAGGACCGCCCATGATCAGCTTTACTGCGTCATCTGTGAATCCGCCGCACTGCTCAATCAGGTCGCCCACCTTGGTTCCTACCTTGACCAGGTAGTTGCCAGGATTCTTGATTCCGCCGCCTGTTACAGTCACTACTCTCTCGTACAGCGGCTTGCCAAGGGCAACAGCCTCGTATACAGCATTGACTGTTCCGACGTTGGATACAACTGCGCCGATAGCTATAGGAAGCTTTCCGGATGGAATCTCCTTGTCTATTACAGCCTTGAGAAGCTGTTTCTCATCGCCCTGAGGATATTTGAGCTGCAGCGGTACAATCTCGATGTCGCCACCGTTCTTTGCCGCAAACTCTGTCATCTTCTGGATTGCATCGGGCTTGTTAGCCTCGATTCCCACAAAGATCTTTGGAGCGTTGATAGCCTTTGCAATAATTCTCATACCCTTGAAGAGCTGCTCTGTCTTCTCAAGCATAAGTCTGTGGTCTGCTGTCAGGTAAGGCTCGCACTCTACACCATTGATAACCAGGGCGTCAACCTTGGAATCAGGCGGGATGCTGTACTTGACATTCACAGGGAATGTAGCTCCTCCCAGACCTACAATACCAGCAGCTGCGATTTTATCTACGATTTCCTTTGGAGTAAGTTTTTCCCAGTCCGATGCCTCGAACTTGACCTCACCCGGTTTGAAATCTTCAGCTGTCTCTACAACAACTGCCTTGGTCTTCATTCCGCTTGCCAGGTAGATATCCTTGATCTCCTTGACAACACCTTTTACTGAACAGTAAATGTTAGCAGAAATAAAGCCGGCAGCCTTTCCGATAAGCATACCTTCGTTTACTTCGTCCCCTACTTTTACTAAACATTCAGCAGGAGCGCCGATATGCATGGACATTGGGAATATCAGAGTGCCTTTAACCTCCGCATTGCGGATGGCTATAGCATTTGACAATTCCTTGTGGCCCGCAGGATGTACACCACCTTTTGAAAAAGTTTTCATGCCGTTTACCATTTTCTCCTATTAAGAAGTATTATTGATTTGTTTAGTTTAATAACATCATATCCACATTTAAAGAAAAGGTAAACTGGGTAACCGATTATTTTTGGCTATCATAAAATAGGAAAAAGTGATATATTTCACTTTATGAGACAAGGAAAAAACATATTCAGACCTATCGCTTTTGCAGTTTCCACAGCCTGCATTGTCCTTACTATGTTAGACTGTCCCCGGCATGGGGAGCTTTTCTCATATTTCACAATCCAGAGCAATGTGATGTGCCTTATCATGATGGCCTGGAAACTGAAGAAGGAGCCTCCGGCTCTGTTCAGAGGGCTTGCTATTGTGTGCATATCCCTCACCTTCCTGGTTTACAATTTCATGCTGCGCCCTGCAGACTTCACTATAGCCAACATGGGAAATCTTAAGAACATATCCAATCTTTTTGCCCATTACATGGTGCCGGCATTTGTATGGATTGATTACCTGCTTTACACCCCGAAGGGAGGCATGAAATGGTATTATCCTCTCATCTGGCTCTGCTACCCCGTTCTCTACCTGGCTTATATCATGCTGGTCTACAAGCCTATAGGAGGCACTTTCATAGTGGAGGGAGAGGTCTGCAAAGTCCCATACTTCTTCCTTGACACCGAAATTCTGGGAATCGGAGGAGTAACGCTATGGTGCCTTGCCATTGCAGCAGTAATCCTTTTGCTCTCCTATCTGTTTTTACTTTTGGATAAGCTTCTTTCACATTGACTATATTTTTTAAATATAATATACTAGAAAGTTGAGAGAAGTGGAAATCACAGTGGAAAAGAGACCCGAAATATTGCGTCAGGAAGCAGTGAACTATATCAATATAGGCGACCTGGAGAAGGCAGATAAGAATTTCAAGCTCATCAGGTCTGCGGATATGTCTGACGAACGGGTTAAGACCGATACAATGTACACAGGTTTCTGGCTGTCCAGAAAACTGAAGTACCGGGAGATAGAGGACCACTACAAGAGAGGGATTTTCATACTCCGGCAGTGGAAAGTGTTCCTGGATTATATAAAGGAACGGGAACGGGACGAAAAAGTCTTTTCTGCCATAAAAGCCAGAGTATTCAGCCAGGCGCTGTACAGCTTCTCCAGATTTGCCAGCGAGTCCAGGATTTCGGATTCTGCCACCCTGTTTCATATCGGGGTATGCTACAAGAACATTGGCAACTATCTGGAGGCAATACGGAACCTGGAGGCAGCCAATGCCAAGAAAAACAGCGACGCTGCAGTTCTTGCCGAACTGGCAGACTGCTACGAGATGGTGAACGAGACCAGGATGGCCAGAGTGTTCTTCCGGGAAGCCTTTTATATAGATCCCCAGAAGATTGATCTGGAGAATCTGGAGTCAGGCATGATCCACCAGCTGTCGGACATGGTCCGGAGCCTGGGATACACAGGAGCAGCTCTTAAGGAATGGATTCCTGTATACGGAGTGCTTAAAGGTGTATTCGATATCAAAAGGGAGCTTAGGCCACTGGAGACAGCACAGCTCAAGCAGTCCATAGTGACTCTGGAGACAGCCCTGAATGACGAGGAAAATAAGGAGCTGAACATTCCAAGGCTTATAAACCGGTATTTCTGGCTTATAGACTTTTATGACATCATAGGGAATGACAGCGGTGCAAGAGAGAACACACTTAAGAAGATACGGGATTTAAACCCTGCGGTATATGAACTTTATTCAAACTAATGGAGATAATTGATATGGATGCAAACATTGTTGACAAAATAAGTCATCTCCTCAATGAGGAAAAATGGACCCGGGCTGCAATAGGCAGTTACTCTGTGTCAAATTTCGAGGAGCTGGACAGCATTATCAAAGAGATTGCCGATGACGAGACAAAGGAAGAGGTGCTCAAGGAATGTGATGAGCATCTTGCCCATAACAAGAACAGTATTGTCGGCCTTTATATATCCGGAACACTCACTCTTTCCAAGAACAGGCTGGACGACTCCAACATGCTGCAGCTGATTTCTCTGTTCACAGATGCCGGAAAATGGAATGTGGCAGAACTGCTCTGCAACAGGATGCTTGCATACGGAGACAACAAGTCTGCCCTCAAGATCCTGGCCGACTGCTATAAGGAAGAAGGACAGGAAGATAAGAAGATCGCCACATGGGAACGGATTATCCGTGTCGACCATGAGGAGACCGATATAACAAAGGCTCTGGCAGAAAAGTATGAGGCTGACGGAGATACAGAAAAAGCAATCAGCTACTATAAGAAAGCAATCCTCAGATATTCACAGAAGAAGCTGTTCACAAACATGAAGGAAATCTGGACCAAGCTTCTGGAGATAGATCCGGACGACCTGGACTTCTTCCACTATTTCCTCAAGAAGATAAGCAGAACCACCCAGGCCGAGAAGATAGCAATCCTTATGGACGACCTGTACAGACACTTCAAGGCAGGCAAGGACTGGGACAATGCCATTGGCATGTTAAAGGAGATCATTGCACTGAACTTCAAGGGAGAGGAAGTAAGAAAGGAAATCATCGAAAGCTTTACTGCAAAGTATGGTGACCTGCCCCACTTCCAGAACGCCCTTAACGACTCCAACCTTTCCCAGAGCTGGAGACCTATAAATGATGCCATAAGCGACTTCGAGAAATACATCGACTTTGCGAAAGGAAACTTTGTATTCCACAACGACTGGGGAATCGGCCGGATCAGAGCTGTCAACGACGAGATCATAACAATTGACTTCTTCAATCTGGAGACAGGCAAAACCCAGTTCGGACAGGGAATGGCTATCAAGATGGCGGTCAACACCCTTTCCATTCTCCCAAAGAATCATATCTGGGTTATAAAGTGCACACATAAGCTGTCAGACCTTAAGAAGATGGTCCTGGATGATGTGGCAGGAACACTTAAGACCATAATCAGGAGCTTCGACAACTGTGCCGATCTCAAGCTCATAAAGAAAGAGCTTACTCAGAAGATAAAGAACGAAGGAATACTTAATGCAAAAGAATGGGCATCCTGGAGCCAGGAGGCAAAGAAAGAGCTTATGTCCAATCCGGAGTTCGGAAATATCCTGGACAAGAAAGGCTTCTATGAAGTCCGGGTTAAGCCTATAACTCAGGAAGAGAAGCTTTACAACGTATTCAAGAACAAGGATAACTTCTTCGATAAATATTCTGCTTATCAGGACTACCTGAAGGCAGAGGCAGAGAAGAATGAGTTCTATTCCGAGATGCTGGACTACTTCAGCACTCTTTACAGAGCATCAGGAAATATCGAAGAAAAGGTGTGCAGCTGGCTTATCCTTGAGGATACAGACAGCAAACCTGCTCAGTCTTTTGCAGAATTCTACAGCCAGATTCCAGATGTGACAGCTGCATTCTGCGCTATTCCGGAACGGCAGAAAGGACTCAGGGAAAGCTTCCTGGGAAAAATCAAGGAAAATATTCCGGAATGGCAGGACACCTACTGCAGCCTGTTCCCCTATCACCTTGACACCTTCATCCCAGACACCCTGATCAAAGCCGGTTTCACAGATAAGATCAAGGATGTGTTCAAGAATATCCTGGATGGATTCAAGACTTACAAAAAACCTTTTGTATGGGTATGTGAGCACGAGAATGATTACCCGTTTGTAAAAGAGATCATGCCGTCCAAGGACAAGATTCTTACAGAGATGATCCTCCTGCTGGATATTACCAACCGGGAGATCGCAAGCAAGAACAAGAAGAATTCTGTGGATGACATCAAGATCAGCAAGCAGATAGAACAGTATCTGTTCATGCCTCTGGACAAGAAAAAGAAAGACAAGGATGACTGCAGGATTGCTCCATTCATTCTGGATGTGGACCAGAAGAGTGCAAAACAGATGCTCTTCCGTCTTGAAGGTGTATACGACCTTGATAATGAGATAATTGCTTACTTCAAGAAAAAGCTCAAGGAGAAATATCCTGGAATCACATTCGAGACAGAGCGGCCGCTGGAAGTTGTATTCAACGGCGGACTTCTGGTTACAAAAGCAGGTCTGGACAAGAAGCGTGAAGAACTTAAGAACATTCTTGAAGTTGAGATTCCAAAGAACTCCAAGGAGATCGGTGATGCAATCGCCCTGGGAGACTTGAGTGAGAACGCCGAATACAAATATGGAAAAGAGAAGCAGGCAATGCTCAATGCCGCCGCAGGCAAGCTGACTGAGGAAATCAACAGCGCACAGGTATTTGACAAGGCTAATCTGGATCTCAACAAGGTTTCCTTCGGAACCAGGATCACCCTGCTCAACATGGATACAAACCAGAACGTAGTCTATAACATCCTTGGACCATGGGAGTCAAATCCAGAGAAGAACATCATCTCTTACCTGGCACCTCTGGCCGATGAACTGCTTGGAGCAGAGAAAGAGGAAGTGCTTAAGTTTGAGATCAACGACACTTTGTACAACTTCAAAGTGCTTGCTATCGAGGCATCTGATTTAATCTGAGTTTTATGTCATCCTGAATTTATTTCAGGATGACTTTTTTCTGCGCAGCCACAGCATAAAGAGAGCATTCAATCCCAGCACCTTATAGAGTGCCAGAACTATAATGGCAAACACTGCACATACAGCCAGGAAAGCACCAAGGTAGCCCAGGCGCAATCCGCCATGCCACCAGGAACTGCAGAAATAAAGATATATTAGGACAGGGATCATTCCAACTGCAACAGAAACAAGTATCTTAAAGAGTTCCCGCCCCATTCCAAGTATTGAAAGACTTTTTGAATGAAGCTTTATATCTGCCAGCATAAAGCAGGTGCTCAATGTAAATGAAATCGTGTTTGCCCAGGCAAGACCTGCGACCCGCAGGGATGTCTCCTTGAGCCACAGGGAAAGAAGCACATCCATGGTGGCACAGAGAACAGCAAAGAAAAACGGCTTCTTATAATTGTTCAATGAATAGTAGTATCTCTGCACAAAGTTGAAGGCACCAGTACCTAAAAGGCCCCAGGCATACCCCTGAAGAACAAAGCCAGCCATAGCAGTGTTCTCAACTGTAAAGGAGCCCCTCTGCATTCCTATGGATATAATATCGTAACCAAGGAAGTACATTATTACAGACGAAGGGATAAGAAGCCCCATAAGCGAGGTGATACCTGTTGTAAGGGTATTTGTAAGCTGAGTCAGCTGCCCGGTGGCTCCCTCCTTGCTCATCTGCGGGAAAAGCACTGTGGTTATAGAGGCCGAAAAAATTCCGAAAGGAAGCTGCCAGAATACCAGGGCATAGCTTATGGCCGAAGAGCTGCCTGTCTCAAGACCAGAGGCAAACCGCATGGCAATCTGCTGATTTATTGCAAATATACAGGATGTGGCCAATACAGGGAACCAGTTGACCATAATCCGGCTGAACTTTTCATTCTTAAAATCAAAGGAAAGCTTGAAGTCATATCCCAGTTTCTTAAAGAGAGGACACTGGAACAGTATCTGCAGTACTCCACCGGCAAGAACACCTACAGCCATGGAGTAGACACCCATGCTCCTGTGGAGGCACATAATGCTCAGAATTACAGCAATAGAGAAAAGAATCGGCGTAAGGGCCGGTATGGTGAAATAGCCGTGCACATTGAGAACAGCAAGGAGCACTGCGCTGATAGAAATAAGCAGAATATAGCTGATGAACCAGCGGAAAAGCGACACTGCCAGCTGCTGGAGCTGAGGATCGGCAAAGTCAAGCAGCACCTTGTTCACAAGGAAATCAGAAAAAATTATGGAGAGTATGCAAAGCGGAATAAGCACTGCGACCTGGAAAGCCATGATATTGCGGACAATCTTCCGTGTAACAGAATGGGGTTCCTTGTTGGCAAGGGAGCCGGCAAGAACAGGGATGAACGAGGAGGAAAGAGCTCCTTCTGCCATCAGTTTCCTTAGGTTGTTGGGAATATTGAATACTGCGTTAAGCACATCTGCCTTGCCTGAGCCTCCGAACACTGCCCCGATAAGGACAATCTTCACAAAGCCCAGAATCCTGGAGAGCATGGTGCATAGCATCACAGAGATTGTGCTTAAGCTTCTCCGCCTGTTCTCGCTGCTATTATCCTTCTCCACCTGTGTACCTGCTTAAAAAATCTTTCTTGAAAGTCTCAAAACAGTCATTGTCTATACTCTTTTTGATATCTTCCACAAAATCATACATGAACTGAAGGTTATGTATAGTGGCCAGCATAGGGCCCATAATCTCGTTAGTCTTGAACATCTGGCGGAGGAATGCCCTGGTGTAATGCCGGCAGGTATAGCAGCTGCAGCCTTCCTCTATAGGGATGAACTCAGTTGCAAAGCGCTCCTTCTTCATTGCCAGAAGACCGTCATGGGTAAACACTGCTCCGTTCCTTGCAATACGGGTGGCATAGACACAGTCCAGCATATCAATGCCGTTCTCAAATGCCTCAAGAATATATTCAGGAGTACCAACACCCATAAGATAATGTGGCTTGTTCTCATCAATATGCTCGCATGTATAAGCCAGAAAGTGCTTGAATTCGGAAGGCTCTTCCCCTACAGAAAGACCTCCGATGGCAATACCGGGCAGGTCCAGGGAATTTATGAACTCAGAACTCTCCTTCCTGAGATGTTCGAAGAAGTTGCCCTGCACTATACCGAAGAGATTTCCGCCCCACTGATCCCGGCACTTAAGCCACTCATCCTTGCAGCGCTGTGCCCACCTGTGGGTTATCTCCATGGCCTTCACTGCATCCTTCTCTTTTATTCCAGGGGCTGTGCACTGGTCCAAAGCCATAAGGATATCGCTTCTGAACCCGCACTGCAGCTGAACTGCCAGCTCGGGAGAAAGCATATGGTATGAACCGTCGATATGGGAGCGGAAATACATTCCCTCCTCTTTTATCTTGCGGAAAGGAGCCAGAGAGAATATCTGGAATCCCCCTGAATCGGTAAGGATATTATGAGGCCAGGATGTGAACTGATGCAGCCCACCTGCCTGCTTTATGACTTCTATTCCAGGGCGGAGATAGAGATGATATGTGTTTCCCAGTATAAGCCTATAGCCTATATCCGATACATCCTTATGCTTTATAGCCTTTACACTGCCGTTGGTACCTACCGGCATATATACCGGTGTCTCTATGGTGCCATGGGGCAGGACAATCCGGGTGCGGCGGGCTTTAGACCTTGAACTTTTCTTAAGTATTGTAAATTCCATATCTATACTCTAAGTATCGGCATTTTTAAGCATAATTAGACTTAAAATAATAAATGTGAAAAGAGCTCCCCACGCCCCGGCCAGCGGCGGTATATATCCCATCTTGGCAAACAGCATAAGCACCATCTGCAGGATATAGTAGCCAGCGGCAATCATCATACTGGAGAGAAGGCTCATGAGCAGCACATTCTTCCTGAACTTTCCAGTGAAAGATATGGATATCAGAGCCACAATAAGGGGGGTGAAGGTAAAGGAGAACCGTTTGTAATACTCGGTAAGAGCCTCCCTGTACGGAAGTCCAGCCTTGCGAAGTGTCTCTATCCAAGCCTTTGCAGTATTCCTCTCCATCTCCTCCACATTCCTGGAGATATTCCGGAATGAATCCGGAGTCTGGTCATAGGATTCATCCACCAGCATCTTCTGCTGAGTCATGGCATACAGATTTTTCTCCGGATCCCACCTGAACATGACCACATTGTGGAATACCCAGCAGCCATCATCCTCGCTCCATTCCCCTACATTGGCATCCAGCCGGCGCGGCCAGCCGGAACCGTCGTTCTCGGTTATCACCACATTGGAAAGAACCTTCTCTGTATCGTTGTAATAGTCAGCATGGTAGATACGGTTATGGATATGGTCGATGATTGTCACATTCGCGTTGTTATAGTCCCGCTGCTGATTCAGGAGATTATAGGTCAGCTCCCCTTTCTCCCTATAGGTTCTTATGACCACCTTTTCCTCAAACAGGAAGGAGCCTGTGCTCAGAAGGACTCCGATAAGGATGAAAGGAAATACGAATTTATAAAGGGAAACACCGCAGCCGAATACTGCGATAAGCTCATTGTTGGCATAGAAATTTCCCAGAGTGTAAGCTACTGAGAACAGCACTGAAATAGGCAGGGAGAATACCACACATTTGGGGAAGTAGAGAAGTGCCACCTGCAGAATCTGTCTTAAGGCAACTCCGTTGTTTATATAGCGCCACAGATTCGAGAAAATATCAAGGAGCTCCAGGATAAGGACAAAGAAGAGGATTGAGGAGATAAGATAGCGGAAAAAATATCCCATGGACATCTTGTAAAGCAGTTTCATCTTCTTACAAACCTCACGACATAGAGCACCAGAGCTATGAAAAGTATGACAAAATTAGGAATCCACATAGCCATGAAAGAGTTTATGTCACTCTTGATTCCCAAGGTATGCCCTGCAAACATCATACACCAATAGAACAGGGAGAACAAAAGCCCTATTCCGAAGCCCACGGTACGGCCGCTCCGTTTAGAGAACAGACCTGCGGGGAAAGCAAAAAGGACAAAGCAGAGACAGGAGAACGGCAGGGAGAACTTCTTGTAGAACTCAAGCTTATGTATCTTATAGTTCCGGTCTGTGTTCTGCTCAAAATAGATATCGCCGTAAGCTTCAAGCTGGCTGCGGATATTGTTTATCAAAGCCTTTTTATCCTCGGTGCCTGTGGCAAAGAACCAGTCGCTCACAGCCTGTGCTATGTTAGGTCCCATATATGAAAGCTGGCTTGCTTTATCGGCAAGGAAATCCTCATCCATTTTCTTTAGCCTGTCATAGACATCCACGGTACTCATCTCCCGGGGACCCAGAGTCCGCACCGAAGATGACATATTGGCCAGCAGAATGTTGTATTCCATCCTTTTTGCTGTAAAATAATCGTAATCCGACCGTTTTTTCTGGTCGCTGACATGGCTGAAGACATTGCGGAGCTCAAGGGAGATAACTCCTGTGCCTGCCCCTTTCACATCGCTTAAGAACTGTGCTGTGTCTGCAGTTATAACCCGCCGGTTTCCATCCTTATCCTTGTCCAGAATCATAATATCCTGGATCACGTTGTCCTTTATATCTCCTGTCACAATCACTGTATCCAGATACTCCTTGACAGAATAAGGAACCAGCTCAAGGGCCGGGTTTGCATAGATAAGCTCACGGTAGAGCTTGGTATATTTGATAGTGCCGTAAGGCATCAGATAGTCATTTATATAGAAAGATGAGACTGAGAAGACAACTCCCAGCACAATAAGGGGATAAAAAATCTTTATATGGCGGATTCCCAGAGCCTGCATTGCCAGAATCTCATTGTCGGAGGAAAGGCGGCCTACAGTCATAAGGCAGGCAACCAAAGCTGCAAACGGGAAAGAGAGGGATATCATGGAAGGCATGAAGTAGACCAGCAGCATGACCACATCCTTGAAGGGGACATGCTTTTCCAATATTTTCTCGGCCAGGAACAGAATCTGGTTGACAAAGAAGATAAAGAAGAAGAAACAGAAACAGACAAAGAATGAGAAAAGGAATTCTTTCCCTATATATCTGTATATCCTTGAAGAAGATCCCATTATCCCCTACACTCCTGTGGAACCGAATCCTCCGGCACCACGGTCTGTAGAATCAAGCGAATTGGAAAGTGCAAACATGCCGTGTATTACCGGCGCTATAACCATCTGAGCAATCCTGTCGCCCCTGTGGATCACAAAATCCTCGGAGCCGAGATTTATCATAATAATCTTGACTTCGCCCCGGTAATCGGAGTCTATGGTGCCAGGGGCATTGACCAGACTTATTCCATACTTGATGGCCAGTCCCGAACGGGGGCGTATCTGGGCCTCATACCCTTCGGGCAGCTGGATGGAAAGACCGGTGGGAACCAGATACCTCTGACCCGGCTTAAGGACAATATCATCCTGGATACAGGCCTTGAGGTCTGCCCCTGCCGCCTCTGCCGATGAATAGACAGGAAGGAATTCCTTATCCTCTGCCTTGCAGATCACCTTTACAATTTCCATAGTCAACCATCCAATTCAAAAAAGGGATATGCAAAGTGCATATCCCCCTGATTTATTATGTTCTATTCAGAATTATTCTTCGTCCTTCTTTTCTTTATCTTTGTCGTCGAATCTTCTTCTGAATCCTCTGTCCCGGTCACGGTCTCTGTCGCGGCCAAAGCGCTCTGAACGCTCACGCTGCGGTTTTTCCTGCTTAGGAGGAACATAGGTTGGATCGATAGCCTCGATATAGCTCAGGTTCATTCTTCCCATCCGGTCAATCTCAACCAGTTTTACAGGAATCTCCTGACCTTCCTTGAGCACATCGGTGACATTCTCCACTCTATCTTTGGAGAGCTTGGAGATATGGCACAGACCTTCCTTTCCAGGGAGGAACTCTATGAATGCACCGAAATCAGTGATTCTCTTTACTGTTCCGTTATAGATCTTGCCTACTTCAGGCTTCTCGATAAAGCTTTCAACCAGCTCCTTTGCAAGGAGAGCCTTCTCAAGGTTCTTTCCATAGATTTTAACATTTCCGAAATCATCAATATCAACCTTGGATTCTGATCTTTCTGCAATGCTCTTGATGTTCTTTCCGCCGGAACCGATGACAGCACCGATCTTGTCTACATCAACCTTGAGCTGCACAATCTGAGGTGCATTAGGAGATACATTTTCCCGTGGGCCTGCCAATGTGCTGCACATAATGCCCAGAATATGCATTCTGCCCTCTTTTGCCTGATTCAGAGCTCTCTGCATAATCTCCTTGGATACACCGGCAATCTTGATATCCATCTGGAAACCGGTGATACCATCTTTGGTTCCTGCAACCTTGAAGTCCATGTCGCCGAAGTGATCTTCCTCGCCCATGATATCGCTGAGGATCACAGTCTTCTCGCCCTCGGTGATAAGTCCCATTGCAATTCCGGCAACAGGCTTTCTCATAGGAACACCGGTATCAAGGAGAGCCAGGGTTCCGGCACATACAGTTGCCATTGATGAGGAACCGTTGGATTCCAGAATCTCTGATACAACTCTGATTGTATATGGGAATTCGCTCTTTGGAGGCAGCATTGCAGCCAGTGACCGCTGTGCCAGGTGTCCATGTCCGATCTCGCGCCGTCCGGTGCCAAGCTTTCCGGTCTCGCCTACGCAGAACGGTGGGAAGTTATAATGGAGCATGAAGTTGGAATACCGCTTTTCGCCGTCGATATCGTCAAACATCTGCTCGTCATCCTCTGTACCAAGTGTACAGGTGGAAAGTGACTGGGTCTCGCCTCTTGTGAAGAGTGATGAACCATGGGTCATAGGAAGAACGCCGACTTCGCAGGTGATAGGTCTGATCTGGGTAGGAGTTCTGCCGTCGCAGCGCAGATTGTTCTCCAGAATGGAAGTTCTGAGGATCTTGTACTCCAGGTCCTCGAACACTGCTCCGATCTTTCCGATCTCCTCTTCTGGAATCTCGTCCTTGAAGTGAGCAATGGTCTCGGTCTTGACTGCTTTCTTGCCCTTGTTCCGCTCTATCTTGCTTGGAAGGAAGGATGCAGCCTTGTATTTCTCGTAAGCATAATCCCAAACTTTGTCATAGAAAGCAAAGCTCTCCTCGTCGGATGGAGGAATAGGAAGCTTCTCTTTTCCAGCCAGCTTGACCAGCTCTTCCTGAGCCGCACAGATCTCTGCAACAACCTTGCTTCCTCTGTCGATAGCTTCAAGCATAACATCCTCGGAAACCTCGTGGGCTCCACCTTCAACCATGGTGATTCCGTCCTTGATTCCGGCAACCACAATCTCCATGTCAGCTTTATCAATCTGATCGAAGGTAGGGTTGATGATGTACTCGCCGTTCAGATAGCATACTCTTACTGCAGCGGCTGGGCCGTTGAACGGAATGTCAGAGATGCAGACAGCAGCAGAAGCTGCTACCATAGCCACTACATCAGGTGGGTTGATCTGGTCTGCGGATACTACGGTCGGAACAACCTGGATATCCCTTTTGAATGCTTTTGAGAAAAGAGGTCTGATAGGACGGTCGATAAGGCGGGATACCAGAATCTCCTTATCCTTTGCCTTTCCCTCTCTCTTAAGGAAGCCGCCAGGAATCTTTCCTGCAGCATAATATTTCTCGTTATATTCAACCTGCAGAGGAACGTAATCAAGCCCTTCGATTGTATCTTCAGAGCAGCATACAGTTGCAAGGACTGCAGATCCGGCATAGGTTGCAAATACTGCACCATTAGCCTGCTTAGCCAGCTTACCTGTCTCCAGTGTAAGATCCTGACCGCCTACTTTAATTGTTACTTTTGGCATCAAAAAATCCTTTGTTCTTTTGTTCTTTAGTTCTTTGAATTACTTTCTTAATCCAAGTTCTTTAATAAGCTCTCTGTACTTGTCAAGGTTTGTTCTCTTGAGGTACTTGAGAAGCTTTCTTCTCTGTCCGATCAGCTTGAGCATTCCTCTTCTTGAGTTGTGGTCCTTTGCATGAATCTTGAAGTGCTCGGTAAGCTCGTTGATCCGCTTTGTGAAAATTGCGATCTGAACCTCTGTTGAGCCTGTGTTAGTCTCGCTGCCACCGAATTTTGAAATAAGTTCAAGCTTTTCTTCTTTTGTTAAAGACATACATATCTCCTTTTAAATAAATTCCCACCCCACAGCCGTCTCATCAGCCGTAATGGAGGCATTCCTATATTTTCCTCTGTCGTAAAGCTTTATTCTGTAGCTTCCGGCAGGCGGTAAAACCTGTTTTGCATCAGACCTGAGCATAGAGCCCCGGTGGCCTGAAATATCTATGGAATATCCAAATTCCATAATGCTGGAGAGAATATTAAGCTCTCCCACCTGAATGAAAGTGCGGATCATGGTGCTCTTGACCGGAACACCGGAATAACTGTACTCCGGCACCACCTGCACCTCCACGTCCGAACCTGCATACATGGACAAAATATCAACTGTGGTAGTGTCGTTGCCGCATCCACATTTGAAATCATATCCTACAGCAATTTTCTTAAGCACAAGACTCGCCCCTATGATAGAAAAAAACTGCTTACCTGACAGTTTAACAAAATCAACGGAAAAGTCAATCAGTACCACGGCATCTGTTCCCAGTGCATCAAGGGCAGAAAGCTTCTGGTCCACAGTATAGATATCGCCCTTGTAATTGCCCCCGAAATAGGTGGCAGGATTGGTCCTGAATGTGAACACGACAGAGTGTACTCCTCTGCCCTGGGACAGCACCTGACGCAGAATCTCCATATGCCCTTTGTGGATGCCGTCAAACACCCCTACTGTTATGGCACAGGGTACACCGACAAGGGGCTTTTTATCTATAAATTCTTTCCAACTGAATATATTCAATTAACACCTGCAGCAAACTCATAATAGAGCCTGCCCCTCCGTTTTCCCACCATGGCACAGAAATCACCATCCTCATCAAACAGTGCCTTGTATATTCCCTCTTCGATAAAAGGGGAAACCTTGGCAGAAAACTTTTTAGTAAACTCACGTCCCGCCCTGAGCATGTCGGCCTCGGTCCTGGGCACAACCTGGGCAGCAACCCCGCAGAGCGCCATTCCCTCTGCGGCGGGAAGCAGCTTATAAGTGCCAGGCTCTATTCCATCTACCTGGAAAGGCCCTATGGCAGTACGGTGCAGCTCTGTAAGATACCCCCTGGTACCGCAGAGGCTGGCCAGATCCCGGGCTATAGCTCTGATATAGGTGCCTCCCGAGCACCTTACCCGGAAATATAAATCCGGCGCTTTATAATCCAGAATCTCAAAGGAGTATATAGTGACTTTCTTGGCCGGAATATCCAGTTCCGCTCCCCGGCGAGCCAGCTTATATGCCCGTTTGCCGTCCACATGTACTGCAGAGAAGGAGGGAGGCACCTGCATAATTTCGCCGGAAAATGAAGCAGCGGCTTTTTCCACCGCACCAAGGTCCGGCACAGGCAGCCCCTGGCACAAAAGCTTTCCGGTAGGATCAAGAGTATCGGTCTCCTCCCCGAACCGGAGTACGGCTTCGTATACCTTGGACATATCAGCCATGTAGGTCATAAACTTGGTTATACGCCCGGTAAGGGCCAGAAGGAGACCATCGGCAAAGGGATCCAGGGTGCCGCAATGGCCTACCCGCTTGGTCCCGATATCTTTCTTAAGCTGATTCATAGCCTGGAAAGAAGAGATTCCCGCTTCCTTATTCAAAAGTACAAAACTTGGAATCAAGAAAGGAGTTCCTCAATCTTCTTGTTGATCTCAAAGCCTTCTTTAATGGAATCATCATAAACAAAAGTGAGCTTTGGGGTAAGGCGGGTCTGAATCTTCTTTCCCACAATACCCTGGATAAAGGGAGCTGCGCTGTTAAGCCCCTCCACGCTCCTCCGGGTAACCTTCTCGGACTCAAAACCGGAGACATATACCTTGGCAACGCTAAGGTCCGAGGCACACTTGACCCGGTTTATGGAGATCATCCTGCTCACCCTGTGGTCCTTCACCTTACCGGTGAGGATAAGGGTACTGATAATCTCCTGAATCACGCCTTCTATGCGCATAAGTCTATATTCTGACATTCAAAAACCTCAAAGCTTTCTGGCAATCTCTTTGATCTCGTATACTTCGATGATATCACCAACCTGGATATCGTTGAAGTTCTCAAGACCGATACCGCATTCAAAGCCTTTCTCAACCTCTTTGGCATCATCCTTGAACCGCTTGAGCGATGAGATTTTGCCATTGAAGATCTCCACATCATCACGATAAACACGGCATACAGAGTTGCGCTTGACACTTCCGTCTGTAACGTAGGCACCTGCAATAGTACCGACTTTCGGCACCTTGAAGGTATCACGTACCTCAACAGTACCGATCTGCTCTTCCTTAAGCTCCGGAGCCAGCATACCTTCCATGGCTGCCTTTATATCCTCCTGGGCATGGTAGATGACATTATACCGCTTGATCTCAACCTTCTCCTGCTCTGCAAGGAGTGCTGCCTTTGCAGTAGGCCGTACGTTGAAACCGATTATGATTGCATCGGATGCAGATGCCAGGTTGACGTCGTTCTCCACAATAGCACCTACCGATGCGTGGATAGTATGGAGACGGATCTCGCTGGTGGAAAGTTTCTCCAGAGTATTCTTCAGAGCCTCTACAGAACCCTGAACATCGCCCTTGATGATAACCTTGAGCTCCTGAACCTCTCCTTCCTGGATAGATGTATAGAGATTCTCCAGGGTAACTTTCTTGACATTCTTGGCTGCACCGATTCTTTCCAGTTCCTGCCGTTTCTCGCCGATCTGGCGTGCATACTTCTCGGACTCTGTAACCTGGAACGGATCACCTGCATTAGGAAGTCCCTCGAAACCAAGGATCTCCACCGGTGTGGAAGGTCCTGCGCTTTCTATCTTCTTCCCTCTGTCATTGAACATAGCTCTTACTTTTCCAGCATAGACACCGGCAATAAAGGCATCTCCGATCTTGAGTGTACCGCGCTGGATAAGAACTGTGGAAACCATACCGCGTCCCTGGTCAACCTTGGACTCGATGATCTTTCCTTCTGCACGGCAGTTAGGATTAGCCTTGAGCTCCAGCATATCGGCTTCGATAAGGATGTTCTCCAGCAGGTTGTCGATTCCCTCTTTCTTAAGAGCAGAGATCGGACAGTAGATAGTGTCGCCGCCCCACTCCTCAGGAATAAGTC
>CADAEX010000007.1 GCA_902787125.1 uncultured Spirochaetaceae bacterium | reverse complement strand
CAGCAGGAAAATCTGACGTCCTTCGTTTGTCTTTATTGCGTAGATGCCTGCCTCTGAGGAAGATGCCAATATCTTGAGTCCCTTTACCTTCTCCACATCCTTCCGGAGCACTGTGGTGTACCGGGAATGGGGAACGCAGAATGTATCGTCGAATCCCCGGAATAGCATGAAGTTCTTCCCTTCCAGGTGATGCCGATAGATGCCGGAAAGCTTTTTGCCCATCTCCACCTTGGGGATGCCGAAGTGGTGGTAAAGGCCAGCCTGAGCCCCCCAGCATATATGGAGGGTGGAGAAAACATGAGTGGTGCTCCAGTCCATGATCTGGCACAGCTCCTCCCAGTAGTCAACCTGCTCAAAGTCCAGGTGCTCGATAGGTGCGCCGGTTATTATAAGACCGTCGTAATAGTTGTCCTTAATATCGTTGAAGGTCTTGTAGAATGCCAGCATATGCTCCTGGGTGGTGTTCTTGGAGGTGTGTCCTGTAGGGGCAATCAGCGTCAGGTCTATCTGCAGGGGAGTGTTTCCCAGGACCCTGGCAAACTGGGTCTCTGTGTCGATTTTTATAGGCATAAGATTCAGGAGCAGGATCTGCAGCGGACGGATATCCTGGGTCATGGCCCGGGTCTCGGTCATGAAGAAGATGTTTTCTTTCTCGAGTATCTTGGCTGCAGGAAGCTTGTTTGGAATCTTGATCGGCATATAATCCCCTTTTAAATCTGATCTAAGGCCTGGGCCAGGTCGTCAATAAGATCCTGGGCATTCTCAAGGCCGCAGGAGTAGCGTACCAGGCCGGGAGAGATGCCGCAGTCTATAAGCTGCTGGTCGGTGAGCTGCCGATGGGTTGCTGTTGCAGGGTTGAGGCAGCAGGTGCGGGCATCGGCCACATGGGTCTCGATTGCCGCTACCTTGAGGGCCTTCATAAACTTGAGTGCCGCATCACGGCCCCCCTTGAGCTCAAAGGAGACAACGCCGCAGCCGCCGTTTGGCATATATTTTTTCTGCAGCTGGTAATATGGGCTGCTCTTAAGGCCGGAGTAGTTGACCTTTACAATCTTAGGATGCTTTTCCAGGAATTCTGCAACAGCCTGGGCATTGGCAACATGCCGCGGCATCCTTACGTGGAGGCTTTCCAGCCCCAGGTTCAGATAGAAGGCGTGCTGCGGCGACTGGATGCTGCCGAAGTCCCGCATCAGCTGGGCTGTGCACTTGGTTATGAAGGCCCCTGCGTTGCCGAACTTGGTGGCATAGGTGATTCCGTGGTAGCTGTCGTCAGGAGTGCAGAGTCCCGGGAACTTGTCGGCATGGGCCATCCAGTCGAACTTGCCGGAATCCACTACAACGCCACCCACTGCCACACCGTGGCCATCCATGTACTTTGTGGTGGCATGGGTCACTATGTCTGCTCCCCATTCAAAAGGTCTGCAGTTGATCGGTGTGGGGAATGTGTTGTCCACAATCAGCGGAACGCCGTTCTTATGTGCAATCTTTGCCCATCTTTCGATGTCGAATACAGTAAGGGCAGGGTTTGCGATAGTCTCGCCGAACACACATTTTGTGTTAGGCTTGAATGCTGCCTGAATCTCTTCGTCAGATGCATCTGGAGAGACAAAGGTGAAGTCGATGCCCATCTTTCTCATAGTCACGTTGAAGAGGTTGAAAGTTCCGCCGTAGATTGATGCGGATGAAACTACGTGGTCCCCTGCTGTGGCAATGTTGAACACAGCAAAGAAGCTGGCTGCCTGACCGGATGATGTGAGGATTGCGGCTGTCCCTCCCTCAAGCTCTGCTATTTTTGCGGCTACATAATCGTTGGTAGGGTTCTGGAGCCGGGTATAGAAATAACCGGCAGCCTCCAGGTCGAAAAGCTTGCCCATAGCCTCGCTGGTGTCGTATTTGAAGGTTGTGGACTGAATTATAGGAATCTGTCTCGGTTCTCCGTTCTTTGGAACATATCCCCCCTGGATACAGGTTGTCTCTATGTGTTTTGACATGGCTCTCTCCTTAAAAAAATTATTAAATTATAAATATATTTTGTCAATATATTAAATTGTCTTGAAATATTCCTGATATGGAAGCCGCTGCTCCGGTGACGGTGAGCACATAAGACAGTTTCTGGTTATCCTGCAGTGCTCCAGAGGATAGTCGGTGCCCAGCACTTCCTTGAGGAGGGCCATCATATTGGCTTTCTTGTTTCCCGCCCTGATATCGAAGGCAAAGCTTGTGCTGCCGCGATCGGCTGTGACAAAGCTTTCCAGCTGGTTTTCTTTTATGTAATTATCCAGGCTGGTCTGGAAACCTTCTATGTCATCTCCTGTATAATCGAGAGTGTACTGGCTGCCGCTGTAGAGGCTCATGAGAGATTGGATTTTCTTGGCTTTATAAACCTCTTTCGGAACCACATAGGCCTCTTTTATCTCCAGGCCCCAGGGGAGGCTTTTGTTCATTTTTTGAACAAAGTCGTCAGGATCGGCAGTTCCATGGATGTTTATGGAGGCGATTTCTCCTTCTGAGACTATTCCAAGGGAGAGAGGATGGGCAAACTCAAGGCGGGGCTTTGGGTTGAAGCCCTGGGAGAATTCTATGAAGAATCCGGCCCGCTGGATAGACTTCTCCATCATCCCCATAAGGTCCAGGTGACCCAGGAATATCTGCTCGTTCCTCTTTGCAAAGACAAAGTAGATTCTTGAGATTCCTTCCGGAATCGGCTCCTGGGGCGGCAGTGGCGGGAACTCTATATTCCGGTCTATGTTCTTTATTGCATTTCTGCTGCCGCAGATGCCGCAGTTATGGTCGCAGTCCGGATTGCAGACCGATGTGAAGGAGCCGGTTCCCAGTTTGTTCCATTCGTTCTTGTAGAACGAGGAGGAGACTCCCATGGATACATTGTCCCAGGGGAGGGGCTCTTCGGTGGTGCGCTGCCGGCAGATCTCGGTTCTGACATCCCAGTCTGCCTCGGCCAGCACCTGCTTCCATACATCAAGCCTTGAGTATTCGTCCCAGGCATCCAGTCTGGTGCCCATTTTGAAGGCCTTTATAAGCAGGTCGGCCGCCCGGCGGTCTCCTCTGGAGAAAATCCCCTCCAGGTATGAAAGGAAAGGGGAGTGGTAGCTTACTTTTATAGGATGACCCCGGAGGGAATCCTTTATATAGGACAGCTTTTTCCAGCTCTCCTCCTCGGTCAGCTGGGCTGCGTACTGGAACGGCGTGTGGGGCTTTGGGACAAAGGTGCCCACGTTTATGTTAAGCTGTATCTTTGTCTGGGCGTAGACCCGGAGGATAAAGTCGACAATCTCCTTTTCCTCGCACCCGCCGCCGGTGACAGGGAGCCCTATCATAAAGTAGAACTTGGCAACACGCCAGCCCAGCTTCTTGGCCTCCCGGATTATCTCCACAATGCTCTCCATGGTGGCTGTCTTGTTCATGTCTGCCTGCCACTGGGGCAGGGGTGTCTCCACCGCAAAGGTAAGGCCGCTCTTGCGCACCTCGTTGAGCTCTGACAGCAGGTTGAGGGAGAAGGTGCTGACCTTGAGGGAAGGGAAGGCAAAGGAGACTCCGCAGGATGCATATTTCTGGTTCAGGTAGGTGATAAGACGGGGCATTACCGAGTAGTCGCCGGAGGAAAGGGAAAGCAGCGTGATTTCCCGGTAGCCGTATCTGTGCACCAGGGTATCGATCTCCTGCAGGATAAGAGGAATATCCTTTTCCCGCTGGGGCCGGTAGTAGATGCCGGCATGGCAGAAGCGGCAGCCGTTGGGGCAGCCCCGCATTATCTCCACCACTCCGTTGTTCTGTATGGCTTTGATGGAAGGAACCGGCCCCCTGGCTGCCGGGTAGACCCGCCTGCCAAAGTCGTTCCAGATTGCCCTGTGAACTTTCTCTTTTTTTGTCGGGGTCCAGATAAAGCTTTTGGACTCAAACAGGGAAAGAATCTCCTTTCTTCTGCCTCCCCTCTTCTTTATGGCTGTCATCTCTTCCAGAAGGGGTTCGTAGGCATCCTCTGCCTCTCCGATGAATATGGCGTCGAATATTTTTCCGAAAGGCTCGGGGTTTGTCACTCCCGGCCCCCCCGCAATCACTATGGGGTCATCCTCCCCTCTTTCATCAGCTTCCAGAGGAATTCCCCCCATGTCGATTATATTGAGGACGTTGGTCCCGGTAAGCTCGTATCCTATGGTGAATGCAATTATATCCAGCTTCTTGAGGGGAATGCCTGTCTCCAATGTATAAAGGGGGATTTCTGCCTCCCTCAGCTTTTCCTCAAAGTCTGGTGCGGGAGCAAAGACCCGCTCGCAGTTCACCCCCTCGATTCCGTTGAAGATGTTGTAAAGCACCTTCAGGGCTGTATTGGACATTCCTATCTCGTAAAGGTCGGGATAGGAGATTGCCATGTTCAGGGGACAGCCGTACTTGCGGTACGAGCCGAACTCGCCCCCTGTGTAACGGGCCGGTTTGTTCACCTGAAGGAGTATATTGTCTAAATGGTTGTAATCTGCAATATTCAAATCTTAAATCCGTATCTTCTATAATAGATGTTTATAAGTATTCCGGCCGCCATCATGGATGTCCACAGGGAGGAGCCCCCGTAGGAAAGGAAAAGCAGCGGAATTCCCGTGATAGGCATAATGCCCATGGCCATACCAATGTTTACCACAAAATGGAAAAAAATCATAGCAATGATGCCGAAGCAGAGATAGGATCCGAAAGAATCCTTGGAGGAGTTGGCAATGATGAATCCCCTGATGATCAGGATAAAGAAGCAGAGGAACACCGCCATGCTGCCTAAAAAGCCTATCTCTTCTGCAATGATGGAGAAAATGAAGTCGTTGCTCTGCTGAGGAAGGTAGTTGTAGTGGCTCTGTGTTCCCTGGAGGAAGCCCTTTCCGAAGAGGCCGCCGGAGCCTATGGCTGTAAGGGACTGGAGAATGTTCCATCCTGCTCCCTGGGGGTCTACGCTTGGATCCAGGAACACCACCAGGCGCATGATCTGGTAAGCCTTGAGAATCTTCTGGGCCATCACTGCAAAGAACAGGGAAGAGGAGAAGATGATAAAGCTGTAGCACATCCAGTAGTAGACGCCTTTCTTGAATACAAACCAGCCTGTTGCGGAAAGAATCACAATAAGCAGACAGGCTCCAAGGATTGCCAGCATCAGCAATTGATTTGAGAAGATTGTGACAAAGAAGGTCTCCTGCTTAAGGACATAGCCGGACCACATAGGAATTATAGTGAACAGGGTGACCCCTAAGCCGCAGGCCACAAGGAAGAATAGATAGCGTATCTTTGTCCCTGCCATGAAAAGAATTACCAGGAATATAGGGATATAGACCAGGGATGTTCCCAGGTCGGGCTGGGCCAGTATAAGAGCCATCGGCAGGGCAGGTATCATGGCGGCCCTGAGGAATACCAGGAGAGACCTGATGTTCTCTCTGTTCTTTGTGCAGAATGCAGAAAGGGCGATTATAGTTCCCAACTTCGTGAACTCCGAGGGCTGTATTCCGAAGCCGCCGAAGCCCAGCCAGGACCGGGCGCCGTTGACCTTGTTGCCCAGAAGCAGGGTTATGATGAGCATAAGGATGCAGACGCCGTAGATGTAATATGCAAAATCGTAGAGATATTTATAATCGATGTAGACCACAAGAGCCATAAGGGCCAATCCTGTGACAACCCATATGATCTGCTTGATGAATTCCACAGATGTGTTTACCCCTTCGGAGTTGAGGCCGCTGGAATAGATGAAGCAGACACTTATGACCGAGAGGCAGAGGACAGCCAGAATAATAATGAAATCAAAGGTCAGGTAGGATTTTCTATTCACTTCTCCTCCTGATCACATCGGTGCCGTTGTTCAGGTACCAGATATCCAGAGTCTTGACCACTTCCTCGTAGCTCTGGTTTGCAAATATTCCCTGATAGATGGCGTTGCTGGCCTTCGGAGCCCACCATTCCCATTCGTTGGATGCTTCTATCATGACAACCACAACTACCTGGTCCTCCGGGTTTTCTGCCTGGTAGGGGCCGAAGGAGGCAAACCAGCTGGTCCACCGGTCGGTGTAGCCTACCTCGCCTGTTCCTGTCTTTCCTGCCACCGATACCACTTTATTGTTGAAAAGCCTGCGTATGGAGCCTTCGGCAACCACCCGCCTCATGGCTTTCTTAAGCTCCCTGAAGGTCTGGCTGCTTATGTCGGCCTTGTGGAGGATCCGGGGGGTGCGCTTTTCCACCACCTCGCCGGTGACAACGTCCCGCACCTCTTTAAGCAGGTGGGGAACATATATGGTTCCCTCGTTCACTATCATGGATATGAGGTCTGCTATCTGCAGTGTGGTGACCTGAGTGTAGCCCTGTCCTATAGACATATTGTAGGTGTCACCCCCCACCCACATCTCGTTTATTCTCTCCAGCTTCCACTCCGGATTCGGAACCAGTCCCGCCACTTCGCCGGGCAGGTCCACGCCGGTCTTCTCTCCCAGTCCCATCATCCTGGAATACTGCTCTATCTTCTTAGGTCCGAGATAATTGTTTCCCACTTCCCAGAAATAGACGTCGCAGGATTCCATGAGCGCATCCGAAAGGTTCAGGGGACCGTGTCCTGTCTTCTGGTGGCAGTTGAAGGTGCGGTTTCCAAGTATGAGCTTGCCGGTGCAGTCGATTGTCTTTGCGGGAGGGAAAGCCTTTTCCTCCAGTATGGCTGTCATCATTACTGTCTTGAAGGTGGAGGCAGGTGCGTTGGCCGACTGTATGCTGCGGTTGAGGAAAGGGTGGTTGCCGTTGGCCAGCAGGGAGCTGTAATAGCTGGAGCTGTCGGGGGCATAGAACCGGTTTGTGTCATAGGAGGGGTAGGAGACCATTGCCAGGATTTCGCCGGTGGCCGGCTTGAGCACCACCACAGAGCCCATCCGCTCTCCCAGGGCTTTCTCGCACAGCTCCTGGATATGCCGGTCTATGGTCAGGACAATGTTCTTTCCAGGTACAGGTGCCCTGATATAACGCTCCTCCTGGACGTTCCGTCCCTTGGCATCCACAGTTATGGATTTTAATCCGGGAGTTCCCTTGAGAATAAGGTCATATTCCTTCTCTATTCCGTTCTTTCCTATTATGCTGTTGGCCTCGTAGCCTTTGTTGTAAAGAAGATGCAGCTCCTCTGAGTTTATGTTTCCCACATATCCTATGACATGGGAGAGGGATGGGGTGTGGTTGTAATGGCGCACCGGCTTGCTGCTCCAGGAGATGCCGGGGAAGTCCTCTATATTCGATGCAATCTGGACTATCTGCCCATAGGATACATTATCCTTGAGCTCTATTGCCTGGAAGACATCGGCCTGGGGAATTTTTTTCATAAGGGTCTGGGGGTCGGTGCCAAGTATGGAAGCCAGGCCCGATATTATCTGGGGCAGCCTCTGGCGGTCTGTCTCGGCAGGTACAATGGATACAGCGAAAGAATCCACATTTGTGGCCAGGGGAGCATCGTAATTGCAGTCATAAATCTCTCCCCTCAGAGCCGGTACCTCGGAGGTTCTCCTGGCTACTGCCCACGCCCTGTTCTGATACTCCATCCACCGGGTCACCTGCATGGAGAAGAGATATCCGGTGAAAACAGCGAACACTGTGCAGACAACAAGGATCAGAAAAAGCATCCGCTCCTTTTTTATACTTTGATTCTCAAAAGGATTGTTGCTCACTTCCCACCCCAGATATCATTTGGAATCAGGTGTGTCTTTTTCAGAATCAGATAGATAAGAGGCGCAAACAGGGAGTTAAGCACAATCTCCAGCAGGAAGCGGCTGCTGAATACTGCCGGGAAGTAGCCTTCGGGGAAGAAGAGATATGCTGTGACAGCAGCAAGAATTCCCTTGAGCAGAGTGACAAAGAAGATGAACAGGCTGGGGAATATCACCGGGTCAAAAAGCATTTTATTTTTTATTGTGCCGGCAAGGAATCCTATGATTGTTTTTATAAGAGCATTGAATCCGGGGAAGGATGATGTGATGAAATCCTCGGCAAGTCCGTTGAAGAATCCCAGTATCTGTCCTTCCTGCATACCCCGGCGGGCGGCAAAGAAAGCGACAACTATCAGGGCAAAGTCGGGAATGACCATGTCAGAGGCAATAAAGTAGAACAGCGTGCTCTGGAGGATCACCAGGATAAATACCAGGAGAAGGGAGATGAAGAATGATTCTTTAGTTTTCATCTTTATCCTCCCCTGCAAGGACAAACACATATTCAAGCCGGAAGAAATCCACGAAAGGCTCAAGCTCCAGCCGCAGCGATGTCTCGTACTCTTTTCCGCTTATGCTTTTGACTTTTCCGATATAGATGTTCTCCGGGTAGCTGCCGTTGAAACCGGAAGTTACAACCAGGTCTCCGCAGTTGATGCGGCTTGATGCCTCCCTGCTTACAAAATCCATCACAAGGCCGTTCACCAGGCCCCGGTACCGGAACTTCTGCAGCACGGCAGGAACATAGAGGCTGCTGTCGGTGATAGGTTTTACGACAGAAGAGAAGGTGCCCACCTCCACCACCTTTCCCACCAGGCTCTGGTAACCATCCACATAGGCGATTACCGGCATATCTTTCTTTATCCCCTTGCTGCTTCCCTGGTTGATGATGAAGCTCTTGAAGAAGTTGTTGGTCTCTCCTCCGATGACCACAGCAGGAATCTTGGTCATGGAACCCTCTTCCCTGAATCCCAGCAGCTCCTTGAGCATGGAATTCTCCTGCTCCAGATGCTCGTAATCCTGTTTCATCTGCTGGTATTCGGCATATTCCTTAAGAAGTGTGTTGTACTCTTTTTTCAGATTCCGCAGCTCAGATATGGAGCCGGCGGTCTGGGAGAAGAACTTGCCTGTGCTGACTATTCCCCGCTGACAGAAGGAGAAGAAATCCAGCCCCACCTGCTTTGGCTTGAAGGAGATTTCCGAGAACGCAGTATAAACCAGCATCCCGATGCTCAAGGCCATAAGGATAAAGAATGTGACAAAATCTTTTTTATGTTTCCGGAACGATAACCCTTTGAACATCAGGTGTCATCAGTCACCGAAAGAATTTTTGCTGTTCTTCCTGTAGATGTTGCCCTTCATGTGGTCGTAGTATTTTCCGGCCCCCTTGGCAACGCACAGAAGAGGTTCCTCTGCTATGAATACAGGAACGCCCACCTCTTTGGAGATAAGGGTATCCAGGCCCTGGAGCAGTGCTCCGCCGCCGGTAAGGACAATGCCTCTCTCGATAATATCGGCACTGAGCTCCGGAGGTGTTTCGGCCAGAGTGTTCTTTATAGTTACGATGATGGCGTGCACCGGATCTTTGAGAGCCTCCCGGATCTCCAGGTTGTCAATCTCGATTCTCCGAGGAAGTCCGGTAATGGCATCGGTACCGCCGATTTCCATCTTCTCTATTTTTCCGTCGGTGTTTGAACTGTCATAGGCGCTGCCGATCTTGATCTTGATCCGCTCTGCGGCCTGAAGTCCGATGATCATATTATGTACTGTGCGGATATGTTTTGCGATAGCCTCGTCAAACTCGTCGCCTCCCACTCTGATTGCCTTGGTCACTACAATACCGCTCATGGAGATTACAGAAACTTCGCTTGTTCCGCCGCCGATGTCGCAGATCATGTTTCCTGCAGGTTCCTGGATAGGGATGTCGGCTCCGATTGCGGCAGCCAGGGATTCCTCTATCACTTTGACATCCCGGGCACCAGCCTTGTAGGCACATTCCTCCACTGCCCGGCGCTCAACCTCGGTGATGCAGCTGGGGATTCCGATTACCATTCTTGGCTTTACCAGCCATCGGCGGGGAAGACCCATGGCAATGAAATGCCGGATCATCTTCTCGGTGGTCTCGATATCAGCGATGACACCATCCCGCAGAGGACGGATGGCCACAATGTCGGTAGGGGTCCTGAGAAGCATGTTCTTAGCCTCTTTTCCGACAGATATAACCCGCTTTGTATTCTTTTCTATGGCAACTACAGAAGGCTCGTTTATGACAAGTCCTTTTCCCTTTATATACACCAGGGTGTTGCAGGTACCCAGGTCCATTCCGATATCAGTTGAAAACATATTTCCGAACATATTCCTCTCCGTAAATATTTATTAAGTAATTATAAAATCAAAGTTATCTACTTGACAAGTGGTTTTTCTCTATATACCATTTTATAAGAAAATAACTATTAGGGGGAAATCCGTGGGTTTCGTTAAAGATTTCAAAGCTTTTATTTCCAGAGGAAATGTTGTTGATATGGCTGTCGGCGTTGTAGTCGGCGGTGCATTCGGAAAAATTGTATCATCTCTCGTTGCTGATATAATCACTCCGCTTATCAGCTGCGCCACAAAGGGAGCCAACCTGAAGGAGCTCTACTACTGCATCAATCCTAACGCAGTGGAAGGCCAGACCTTCACCTATGCAGCTTACCCGACAGTTGCAGCCGCACACGATGCAGGATATGCAACAATGAATTATGGTCTTTTCTTCCAGAACATCATTGACTTCATCATCATCGCATTCTGTATTTTCTGTGTGATCCGCGCTATTGCAAAGGCTAAGGAGAAGGCAGAGGCAAAGAAGAAGGCAGAAGAGGCAGCTGCAGCAGCAGCTAAGGCAGCAGAGCCACCAGCAGAGACAGTTGAGGACATCCTCAAGGACATCCGGGCAGCTCTCAAGAAATAAGCTTTTTAAAAGGTCAAATTTAAAGGGTCATGATTTGGTTCGTGACCCTTTATTTTTTTTAAACTTTTTTTCTAAAAAGGGTTGCGCCCAGTTCCGCTTTGGTATATGGTTAGGTCTACAACAACTGGATAGTTGTATAACGTTAAGTAATGGGAGAAAGTCGATGCTTGAGACAAAGGGCACCAATCAGTATTACATTACCAGACAGGAAACCACAGAATCCAACGCCCGGAGCTATCCTAGAAAGTTCCCGATTGCGATTGCAAAAGCAAAAGGCTCCTGGGTGGAAGATGTTGAGGGAAACAAATATCTGGATTTCTTGTGCGGAGCAGGTACTCTCGCACTGGGTCACAACGACCCCGAAGTAAATCAGGCACTGGTGGAGATGATCAATTCAGATGCTCCGCTGCACACCCTTGATTTAATCACCCCTGTTAAAGCCGAATTTGTAAACACAGTGCTTTCGCTGCTTCCAAAGGAACTGCAGGATGCCAAGATTCAGTTCTGCAGCCCCTCCGGAACAGATGCAACCGATGCGGCACTTAAGCTGTGCAAGACTGCCACAGGCAGATCCACAGTCATCGCATTCCAGGGCGGCTACCACGGCATGGGCCACGGCGCCCTCGCCTGCACCGGAAACCTGGGTGCAAAGACAAAAGTGGCCAACCTTATGCCGGGAGTGCAGTTCTTCCCCTATCCATACTCCTACCGCTGTCCCTTCGGGCTTGGCGGCGAGGCTGGTGTTGATGCGGCCTGCAACTACTTTGAGCGGGTGCTCAAGGATCCCGAGAGCGGTATCACCAAGCCGGCAGCTGTAATCCTGGAGCCTATCCAGGGCGAGGGCGGCGTAATCCCGGCCCCTGTAAAGTTCCTCCAGACTATCCGCCGCGTCACCAAAGAATTGGATATCCCTATGATCGTAGACGAGATCCAGTGCGGAATCGGACGGTCAGGAAAGCTGTTTGCCTTTGAGTATGCCGATATTGTGCCAGATGTTATCCTTACATCCAAGGCCCTTGGCGGATCCCTGCCTCTTTCCATTGTAATCTACAACAGGAAGCTGGATGCATGGGGACCTGGTGCCCATGCCGGAACTTTCCGGGGCAACCAGCTGGCTATGAAGGCCGGAACTATCCTGCTCAAGCGGGTTTCCAAGCCTGAATTCCTTGCAGATGTCGTAAGAAAAGGAAAGATTCTGGAAGAGAGACTCAGGGCTCTCAAGGAGAAGGTATCCATTATCGGTGATATCAGAGCCAAAGGTCTTATGATCGGAACCGAGTTCATCAATCCTGAGGCAAAGCCTGACATGCTGGGTTCATACCCTCCTGGCGGCGATATTGCTGTCAAGGTTCAGAGAAAATGCTTCGAGAACAAGCTTATCCTGGAGCGGGGTGGCCGTGAAGGTGCAGTTACCCGCTGTCTGTGCGCCCTCAATGTGACCGACGCAGAGATTGAACAGGCTGCGGCTATATTCGAGAAAGCAGTTATGGAAGTGGATGCTGATGTCAAACGATAATATTCTTCTTACCCATAATCCTGAATCGAAGGAAAAATATATTTCTATGATGTCAGAGACAGTGAAGGCTGTCTCTGAAGTCTTTACAGACGACAGTGCATACTCCGGCACCACCCCCTGGGATCTCCACGAGGTAGTGCATCAGGATTCAATCCTGCCGGAGGAAGGTCTGGGCTGGGAAGAGACTCTCAGCAAGATCAAGGAGCAGATTCTCCCATACCTTCTGCGCACATCATCATCTGACTATATGGCCCATCTCCACGGACCTTCCCTGATGGAGACCCTTGCGGGAGAGGTTGTCATCTCTGCCTTCAACCAGTCCATGGACTCCTGGGATCAGTCTCCGGTGGCCACCGAGGTTGAGCTTGAGGTTATCCGCCATCTGTGCCGGCTCTACGGCTATAACAAGAGTGCAGACGGTGTATTCACATCAGGCGGTTCCCAGTCCAACCAGACTGCCATAACCCTGGCCAGGGACTGGTTCTGCAACCGTATCCTTAAGCACGATGTGCAGAAGAAAGGACTTCCAGACAACTTCCACAAGCTGAGAATGTATGTCTCCGAGATATCCCACTTCTCCATGGAGCAGAGTGCCCATCTGCTGGGCCTTGGCTACGAGTCTGTAGTCCATGTTCCTGTGGACAGCAGGAAGAGGATGGATGTGAATGCCCTGCGCCAGCTTATCAGAGAGGATAAGGACAAGGGAAATATTCCGTTCCTCATCGCAGCTACTGCTGGAACCACCGACTATGGCAGCATCGATCCTATCAAGGAGCTGGTGAAGATCGGTATTGCCGACAACATGTGGATTCATGCCGATGCAGCCTACGGAAGCGGTGTTGTGATGTCCGACAAATACAGGGAGAGAATCAAGGATCTTTCCCTCTGCGACTCCATCACTGTGGACTTCCACAAGATGTTCCTTATGCCTATAAGCTGCAGTGTGGTGCTGCTCAAGAAGGGAAGCGACTTTGATGTCCTCACTTTCCATGCAAACTATCTTAACCGTATTGAGGATGAGGCTGACGGCTACACCAACCTGGTGAACAAGTCTCTCCAGACCACCCGGCGCTTCGACGCCCTCAAGGTATGGCTCTCCTTCCAGATGCGGGGACAGGACGGCTGGAACAAGCTTATAAACACAAGCATGGAGAACGCACAGTACCTCTACAGCCTCCTGGTTCACGACAAGAGCTTCCAGGTTGTGACAGAGCCGGAGATAAGCTCTGTTGTATTCCGCTATGTGGGAGATGACCCTGAGCGGGCAGACGAGATCAACCGCAGAGTCCGCAGACTTCTTATGCACAAGCATGGAGTTGTCATAGGCCAGACTACAGACGAGGACAACATTTATCTTAAGTTCACACTGCTTAATCCTCTTATCACCCATAAGAAGCTGGATGACCTGGTGACACTGATAAAATTCCTTGCAGAAAATTTGCCGGAATCAGACGAAGAATAGATGATTTTAGAGGGAGCTTTCAGATGTTTGAGAGCTCCCTTGCTTTTTCTGTAATCTCTTTCTCCATCAGCTCAGGATTATTCTGGTCTTGGGCAATTATTTTTACAAAGACACTTCCGGCCACAACGGCCTCCACCTTTGATGCAAGGGTTTTTGCCTGCTGGCCGGTATAGATTCCGAAGCCCCCATAAACCTTGCTGCCCCCAGATTTCACTTTCTCAAGGAAAGCCAGGGTGCTGCCGTCTATAGATGTCTGCCTGCCGGTGATTCCTGTCCTTAGGGCCGCATATATGTATGGGAAGCCGGAGTTTGCCAGCTTTTCCAGCCGCTCTGACGCCATGCTGGGGGCTGCCACAGGGATATTGACCATTCCGTTTTTCAGGCAGTTTTCTGTCAGTCCTTCGTCGTTATCAAAGGGGAGATCCGGGATAATCATGCCGTTGACCCCGGCGGCGGCTGCCTTTTTACAGAAATTGGCAACACCAGGGGTATAAACCAGAGAGCCGTAGCTCATCAGATAGATTGTGATCTTTGGAAAGGTTTTCCTGAGTCTTGATATAAAGGCCAGCCCGTCGGCCACTCTGTAATTGCGGGAAAGGACTTCGGTGCAGGCTGTCTGTATCAGCGGGCCGTCTGCGCTGGGGTCGCTGAAGGGCAGCTGTATCTCCAGGATGTCGGCACCTCCCCTCACCAGGGCCTGAGCCGCCAGGAATGCAAGATCATCGGTAGGATAGCCGGCCACCAGGTGGCTCATAAGCTTTATTTTTTCTGTCATCTCAGCAGCCTCCCATTATATTGGTGTCATGAATATCTTTGTTGTTCTCAAGCCGTTCAATCTCTGCATGGAGGAACTGCTTCCATTCTGAGGGTCTGAATACAGGGCTTGTGATGAACACATCCTTGTCCCCGCGGCCGCTCATGTTGATTATTATTGCCTTGTGAGGGTTGAATTCCTTGGCGATTTTCATGGCGGCGGCTCCAGCATGGGCGCTTTCCAGGGCAAAAAGGATACCCTCGTTCTTTGCAAAGAAGCTGACAGCCTCCAACGCCTCCCGGTCCAGGATTGAGGTGAACTCAATCCTCCCCGCCCTGCCCAGGGCGGCCAGCTGCGGACCGACTCCGCAGTAATCGAGTCCCGCGCTGATGGACCGGGTAGGGAGGGCCTGTCCATCCTCGTCCAGCAGGAACCTGCTTTTGTAGCCCTGCATTATGCCGTCTCTGGCGGCTGTGCTGCACATGCGGCTGGCGTTCTCCCCCTTTCCGGGACCAATTCCACCGGCCTCTGCTCCTATAAGGCGTATCCCTTTCTTTTCAAGGAAGGGGGCGAAGAATCCTATGGCGTTGGAGCCGCCGCCCACACAGGCTAACATTGCTCCGATCTCTATGTTCCGTTCCGCACATTGTTTCTCCACCTCTTTCCCGATGACCGACTGGAATTCCCGCACCATATCAGGGTAGGGAGCAGGCCCCAGGGCGCTGCCCAGCACATAGTGGGTGTTCTCAAAGTTTGCCGCCCAGTCTCTCATGGCCTCGTTCACTGCATCCTTGAGGGTTCTGCTGCCGGAGGTCACAGGCTGTACTTTTGCTCCGTACAGCTCCATGGCCGCCACATTGGGCTGCTGCCGGCGCACATCAATCTCTCCCATGTAAACAGTACAGGAGAGCCCCAGCTTGGCACAGGCGGCCGCGGTGGCCAGACCATGCTGACCTGCTCCTGTCTCGGCAATAATCCTTGTCTTGCCCATCCGTTTTGCCAGAAGGCACTGTCCCATGGCATTGTTTATCTTATGGGCTCCTGTGTTGGCCAGCCCCTCCAGCTTTATATAAATCTGGGCCCCCCCCAGAAGCTCTGTTGCCTTTGGTGCAAAGTAAAGAGGGGTCTCCCGTCCGATATAATCCCGCTGGATTATATGGAGCTCCTTGAGAAATGCATCATCCTTCATATAATGCTCAAAGGCTGCCTGCAGCTCATCCAGTGGCCGCCGCAGAACCTCTGCCACATATTTTCCTCCAAACTGTCCAAAGAATCCATCCACAGATGATGTCATTTCTCCCTCCACCTTTTTATCTGGTCAAAGAAAGCTTTCAGTTTTTCAGGATCCTTTACTCCCGGCGCTTTCTCGACACCGCTGTTCACATCTATCAGCTCGGGCTGAAGCTGTTCCATGATACCTGTGATATTGTCGGGACTTATGCCTCCGGCAAGCCACAGTTTTGTTTTCTTTTTCACCATCATACACAGTTCTGTGCTTATTGTCTTTCCCGTTCCACCGATAAGACCAGCTTTCTTTGCATCTATAAGGACACGGGGTTCTCCCTGGTCCAGAAGGGCTTCCACTGCTGCCACATCCTCGGGGGCATCAACATTGACAACAGGCAGACGGGGCAGGCTCCATAGCTGGAAGAACCAATCGGTTGCCTGGCTACCGTGAAGCTGGATGAAATCAAGCTGCCCCTGGGCTGCAAGCTTCATGGCGGTCTGTGCCTCCAGGCTGCTGCATTCAGTTATTATTCCCACCAGTTTGGGTCTGTTGGCATGGTAAAGTTCATTCAGCACAGTATTGACAGTATTGATTATCTTTGGGTTGACATTTCTTGGGCTTACGGCAGAGAAGATAAAGCCCAGGAAGTCTGCCCCAAGTTCTGCGGCAAGAGCCGCATCATGAAGGGAGGTAAGCCCGCATACCTTGACCAGAGGAAGCTTCCCTGAATGAATTCTCTTTGCCAAGGAGAGCCATTTTTCTGAATTTGCCCTGGGGGTCCCCTCGCTGAATGCCTTTATAAATTCAGGAGCCTGTTCTGGATTGCGTACCACTGCTTCACCCAAGAGAATGCCTGTAAATCCCATTTCCCCCACAAAAGCAGCCGCTTTTGGACTTCTGATGCCGCTTTCAAACAGCACTTTCACATCTTTGCCTGCTATAGCCTTTATCTTTTCAAGCAGCCCTGCCGGGGCCAGGAGGTCTATGCTGAAATCCTTGAGGTCCCGGGTATTTACGCCACATACAATGTTCTCCATACCTGCAGACTCGGAAATCACTTTAAGTTTCCGGAGGTCATCATCCTGCCTGAGTTCAAGAAGAGCTGCAATTCCCAGTTCCCTGCACCGTTTTATCATCCTGACCGCCAGATCATCATCCAGAATCCTGGCTATAAGGAGCACCGCATCTGCGCCGGCCCGATATGAGACATCAATTTCTTCGGGAGAGAAAAGAAAATCTTTTCTGAGTATCGACGGGGCTGTCTGGCCAGTCTCTTTTGAAAAAGAATCTGCGGCGCTGCAGGCCTCAAGAAGGTCTTCCAGGTTGCCTTTAAAATAGTTGTTTTCTGTCAGGACAGAAATTGCGGCCGCCCCAGCCTGGGCATAGGTTCTGACCATATCAGCAACATTCAGTTCCGGTGCGATATCTCCTTTGCTGGGGGAGGCTTTTTTTATCTCCAGGATTGTCCCCTTGCCGGGAAGGAATGGGGTTATTGGCCGTTTCCGTTCCTTGGGGACAGAAGCGCCCATTTCTATTCCTGTCTTCTTGATCGCCTCCTGTCGTTTTTCAATTATGTTCTCTAAAAAATCTGCAGCCATAAATGCTCCTGTCACAGACTATTGGAGACAGCCTTAACCTCTTCCAGCTTGGCCAGGGCTTTTCCGCTCTGGATAGCCTCTTTTGCCCGCTTGTAGCCTTCTTTGAGGCTGTCAACCTTCCGGGAGATATAAAGGACAGCGCCGGCGTTAAGGCATATAGCCTCCAGAATTCCCTTTCTTCCGCACCCCTTGAGCACATCCATGCCCAGCTGGGCGTTGTCCCTTCCGGTACCACCGGATAGCTCTTCCACCGGTATGGCCGGGATGCCGTAATCTTCAGGATCAATAGTATATTCCCGTTCTTTCCCGTCCTCATCTATTTCGTAGACATAGGTAAGGGCGCATGGGGAGATTTCATCAAAACCATCCTGGCTGGTGATTACCATAACCCGCTTTGAGCCTAATGCCTTAGAGGCTTTTGCCACTGGGACCAGAAGTTCTTTGCCATATACTCCCAGAAGCTGATATGCTGCACCCGCCGGGTTAGAGAGAGGGCCCAGGATGTTCATTATTGTCTTTATGCCCAGAGCTTTTCTGACTGGACCTGCAAACCGCATGGCGCTGTGATAGATAGGGGCCATAAGGAAGGCAAAGTCTGTCCGTTTGACCAGCTCTGCCGTTTTTTCAGGAGTGTTGTCAATCTTGACGCCGATTGCTTCGTAGAAGTCTGCGGATCCCGATTTGCTGGATACTGCCCGGTTTCCGTGCTTTGCCATAGGCTGTCCGCAGCTGGATGCCACAATGGCAGAAAGGGATGATATGTTGAAGCTCCCTTTGCCGTCGCCGCCGGTGCCTACAATCTCTGCCACCTTGTTTCCATCTACTGCAAGAGGGGTCTTCTTGTGGCAGAGCACCGATGCACATCCCGCAAGCTCTGATGCGGCAGGTCCCTTTGCAGCAAGGGCCGTGAGGATGGCGGCTGTAATCCGCTCGTCCAGGATACCATCTGTGAGGTTTTCCATAAAAAGGGCGGCCTGCTCCTGGGTCAGGTCCATGCCTGCAAGAATCTGGTTCAGATAGTCTGTGGCGGCAAAGGCGTTTGACCGGTAGTTCAGGAATGCCTTGAATACATCATCTCCCTGGAGTGATGCAATGGATTCGGGATGGAACTGGATCCCCTCGATGAACAGCGACTTGTGGCGGATACCCATGATATCTCCATCCTTTGATCGGGCTGTGATCTCAAAGTCTTCAGAGAGAGATGCCTCTTCAATTACAAGAGAGTGGTATCTGGTGAAATCACCTTTCTTTCCAGTGATGCGGAAAAGACCTCTGCCGTCCAGGCTTATCTCGTCCAAGACGCCATGGCAGATCCGCTTTGCCTGCACAATATTTGCCCCATAGGCGGCACCTATGGCCTGATGCCCGAGACAGATTCCCAGGATCGGCAACCTGCCCGCAAAGTGCCTTACTGCTGCTATACAGATTCCTGCATCGGCCGGAGTTCCCGGACCGGGACCCAGCACAATCCGGGAGGGGCTGAGGGCCTCGATTTCCTGAATGGTTGTTTCCTTCGACCGGACAACCTTGACTTCTTCGTTGCCAATCCGCTCCAGGGCATGGACTATGTTATATGTAAAGGAATCGTAATTATCGATGATCAGAATCATTTGTTTCCTCCTTCAATTATCTCTTTCAGCGCTCCCAGCTTCTCGTTTGTCTCTTCCCACTCCCGGTCCGGGGTGCTGTCGTATACAATTCCGCCGCCGGCCTGCAGGGTCCAGGTGGAATCCTGTTTAAGAGCACAGCGTATGCCGATGCAGAAGTCTAGGTCGCCGGAGGGCTGCAGATATCCCACGGCTCCTGCATAGAAACGCCGCTTCACCTTCTCCAGCCGGCTTAAGATTTCTATGGCGCTGATTTTCGGCGCGCCGCTTACAGTTCCGGCAGGGAAGGCGGACCGGAGCACCTGGATAGGTTTTATTCCTGCCCGGACAACACCCTGGACATCGCTTACCAGGTGGATGACATGGCTGAAAAGCTCGCAGTCCATATACCGGGTCACCTGGACGCTGCCAGGCCTGCATACTCTGCCCAGGTCGTTTCTGGCCAGGTCCACCAGCATAAGATGCTCGCTTTTTTCCTTGGGATCATGGAGCAGTTCTCTCTTGAGCTGCTCATCCTCTTCCCTGGTCTTGCCACGGCGGCGGGTTCCAGCTATAGGCCGGATGGATGCAAGGCCGTCCCGGACACGCACCAGACTTTCCGGGGAACTGCCCAGGAGCTGCCGGCCTCCGAAATCTATGTAGAAGAGATATGGAGAAGGGTTGAGGGACCGGAGCCGGCGGTATACATCCAGGGCTGATATGCTGCACTCAAGCTGGAGCCGGCGGCTTGGAACTGCCTGGAAAATATCTCCTGCTATAATGTGTTTTTTCAGCTCCACAACCTTTTCCTTATATTCTTTCTCAGACTGCTCAAGGTTGGTGATCACTTTGCATGGAGCCCCATCCTCGGGGGGTGCCAGGTAGCTGAAGTCAAGGTCTTCAAGCCGGCGTTTCAGGGTGGTGACAGCCTTCTGCAGGTCTATCTGGTGCTCCATATAGTTGAGGGCAAAGATGTGCAGCATCTCGGTGAAATGGTCAAACACTATGTATATGTGTCCCACGATGAATTCGCTTTCCGGGATCTTTAGCTCATCTTTCTGGGGTGCAAGGGTTATAGTGTCGCATTTTGTGCAGAATTCATAACCCAGATAACCGATTCCACTGGCAGGAACAGGGGTATCCTTCACCGCAATCTCATTCTCCTCGGCTACAGCCACAAGGGCATCGAGAATATCAGCTTTTTTATCCCCGCTGTATGGAACCCTTCTTCCATCTATGATATAGGCAACCCCGTCATCATCCTGAAGAATCCGGAAGGCCTCCTCTGCCATCAGGATTGAGTACCTCTCTTTTCCCCGGTTGAACCGGGCGCTTTCCAAAATAGCCCTGGCACCTATTTTCCTGGCCAGGGAGAAGGGTGTATATCTGTCGCTTGGCACTGAAAGATATATGCTGTCTTTCCTTTTCTGCATAAAAACTCCTTTGAACAACGTTTCTACAAATAGTAACGCTTCTACAAAGAGAAACATATCCCTGATTTTTGTTTCTGTCAATAGAAACGGAAAATTTTTAAAAGATTTTTAAAATTCAGTTCTTCGTGTTATAATCACTGTATGGCAAAGAGTAGAGAAGACAAAGTCAAGTCGTTAAGGCTGTTGGAGATTGACAGGATAATCCGTGAGGGGGGATACCCCAATGCCCCCCAGCTGGAGAAAAAGTTTGAAGTTTCCAGAAGCACAATCATGCGGGACCTGGAGTTTCTCCGGGACCGCTACAATGCCCCGCTGGAATACGATGCAGATAAAAACGGATACTATTATACAGACCCCACTTTCTTCATCAAGAGCGTCATGCTCTCGGAGGGAGAACTGTTCACCGTATCTGCCATCATCCCTCTTTTGGAGCAATATAAGAACACTCCGCTGGAGGCCTCTTTCAAAAGCATTTTCCAGAAAATCACCGACATGCTGCCGGAAGAAGTATCGGTCAACTCAAGCTTTGCCGCAGGTGGAATCCAGTTCATATCAGACCCGCTGCCCAATATTGATAATTTAGTTTTCAACACAGTTTTCAAGGCTGTCAAGCTTCGGGTAAGCATGGACTTCCTGTACCGCTCTCTGGGCAAGCAGGAATACTCTCCAAGATGTCTGGATCCTTATCAGGTGATCTGCCAGAAAGGCAACTGGTATGTCATCGGATACTGCCATAAGGCTGGTGCTGTGCGCATCTACTCTCTTTCCAGAATGAAGAAGATCGCATGCACAAAAAAGCAGTTCAAGGTGCCTGCCGATTTTGATATCAAAAAGCATGTGGATCCCAACTTCGGAGTATGGAACAACCCTACGGCCCCGGTGAAGGTGGAGCTCCTTTTCTCCAAGGAGATAAGCACATACATTCTGGAGCGGAACTGGCACGAGGGGCAGAAGATGAAGCAGAACAAGGATGGCACAGTCTATCTTTCCTTCAAGTCCAACCAGATGCAGGAGACTCT
>CADAEX010000006.1 GCA_902787125.1 uncultured Spirochaetaceae bacterium | reverse complement strand
CGAGTTCGAGGAACGTTTAAAAGCAGTGCTCAAGGAAGTCACCGAGAGCAACGGCAGCATCATCCTCTTTATAGATGAGCTCCATACCCTTATGGGTGCAGGTGCTGCAGAGGGTGCCATGGATGCCTCCAACCTGCTCAAGCCTGCATTGGCAAGGGGCGAGCTGCGGTGTATCGGAGCCACAACTCTGGATGAGTACCGTAAGTATGTGGAGAAGGATGCTGCCTTTGAGCGGCGTTTCCAGACTGTATATACAAAGGAGCCTTCTGTTGAGGATACCATTGCTATTCTCCGTGGCCTAAAGGACAGGTACGAGGTTCATCACGGCGTGCGGATCAAGGACGAGGCTATCATCGCTTCTGCAGTCCTCTCTGACCGTTACATCACATCCAGGTTCCTGCCTGACAAGGCTATCGACCTGATGGACGAGGCTGCCAGCAAGCTTAAGATGGAGATCGAGAGCCAGCCTACAGAGTTGGATAAGATAGAGCGTAAGATTCTTCAGCTGAATATCGAGAAGCACGCCCTTACCAGGGAGACTGACGATGCCTCCAAGGAGCGGCTTGCAAATATAGAGAAAGAGCTGGCAGAGCTTAAGAGCAAGCAGGATGCCATGAAGCTCCAGTGGAAGAACGAGAAGAGTGCTATCGACGAAATCCGGGGTCTCAAGGAGAAGCTTGAGCAGCTTAAGAGCGAAGAGGCTAAGTACGAGAGGGAAGGCAACCTGGCCAAGGCAGGGGAGATCAAGTATGGCCTTATTCCTCAGATTGAGGCTCAGCGGAAGGCTAAGACAGAGCAGCTCCAGAAGATCCAGGGCGAGACCAGCATGCTTCAGGAGGAGGTGGGCGAGGAGGATATCGCAAAGGTTGTATCAGCCTGGACCGGTATTCCGGTCTCCAAGATGATGGCCTCCGAGATTGAGAAATACATCAACCTTGAGTCAATACTTAGCAAGCGTGTTGTAGGGCAGGAGAAGGCTATCCAGGCTGTATCCGATGCTATAAGGCGTAATAAGACAGGCCTTTCGGAAGAGGGTAAGCCCCTTGGAACATTCATCTTCCTGGGACCTACCGGTGTCGGAAAGACCGAGCTGGCAAAGACTCTGGCTGATTTCCTCTTTGATGATGAGCATGCCCTTACCCGTATCGATATGAGCGAGTACATGGAGAAACATACAGTCTCAAGGCTTATTGGAGCTCCTCCGGGATATGTGGGCTATGACCAGGGTGGTCAGCTTACAGAGGCAGTCCGGAGAAGACCTTATTCTGTAATCCTGTTTGACGAGATAGAGAAGGCCCATCCAGATGTGTTCAACATCATGCTGCAGCTTCTGGACGATGGCCGGCTTACCGACGGTCAGGGACGGGTGGTTGACTTCAAGAACACCATCATAATCATGACCAGCAACCTGGGAAGTGAGTATATCCTTCAGGTGGACGACCCTGAGAAGGCAAGGCCCCAGGTGGATGCACTCTTGAGACAGACTTTCAAGCCTGAGTTCCTGAACCGTATTGATGAGATCATCATGTTCAACAGGCTGGGTGAGGAGCATATCAGCAAGATTGTGGACATCGAGCTTGAGCATATTGCCAACAGGCTAAAGGCCCGGAAGCTGGGTATCACAGTATCTGATGCGGCCAAGAAGCTGTTTGTCAAGGAAGGGTACCAGCCTCAGTTCGGAGCAAGACCTCTTAAGAGGACTATCCAGAACATGCTGCAGAACCAGCTGGCTAAGCATCTTCTTGCCGGCGAATTCCCTGAGGGATCCACAATCGAAGTGGATGCCAAGGATGGCCAGCTGACCTTCGACAGGAAATAAAAAATAACAAAATATTAGGGGACTTTCTTTCTGAAAGTCCCTTTTTTTTTGCCTTTGGTTTTTATATACTGAAGCCAAGATGAAAAAAGAGCTTACCGAAGGCAAGATGCTTCCTATCCTTATAGCATTCTCTGTGCCGTTCCTCATCTCCTGCTTCCTCCAGACTTTCTACGGACTGGCAGACCTGTTCATAACAGGGCAGTTCAACGGAGCATCCACCATAACAGCTGTGGCTGTGGGAAGCCAGGTCATGCATATGCTCACAGTTGTGATAGTTGGACTTTCCATGGGAGGAACAATTGCCATCGGAAGGGCAGTGGGAGCCAAGGATTCCCAAGGGGCTGCAAAGAGTGTGGGCAACACTGCCACTATCTTCCTGGTGTTCTCTGTGCTGGCTTCGGTTTTGCTCATATTCCTGGCTGACGGGATCATAAGGCTCATAGCAACTCCGCCTGAGGCTGCGGCAGAGACCCGGCAGTACATAATTATCTGCTTCGCAGGAATTCCATTCATAACTGCATATAATGTAATAAGCAGTATATTCAGAGGGTTCGGCGACACCAAGACACCAATGTATTTTGTGCTGGTGGCCGGCATTGTGAATATAGTGCTGGACTACATACTCATCGGCCCGCTGGGGATGGGGGCTTCCGGAGCCGCGCTGGCTACTGTGGCATCCCAGGTGCTCAGTGTGCTTATGGCTTTTGTGGTGCTTAAGAAGACAGATACTGGCATATCGGTTTCCAAAAAAGATTTTGCAATAGACAGGACAGTTTTCTCTGCCATCCTCAGGGTGGGAATTCCCATAGCAGTCCAGGAGGGCTTTATACAGATTTCTTTCCTGGTCATCACAGCAATAGCCAATACAAGAGGTGTCACTATTGCGGCCAGCGTAGGCATTGTGGAGAAGCTTATCTGCTTCTTCTTCCTGGTGCCGTCTGCCATGCTCTCTTCGGTATCGGCTATCGCCGCTCAGAACGCAGGGGCCGGAAAGGACAGGCGGGCAACCCAGGTTCTGGTCTACGGCATCGTGATATGTGTATGCTTCGGAGCTGTAATCTTTACAATATGCCAGTTTTTTGCAGAGCCTATAGTCCGGCTCTTTGTGAAGAATGATGAAGGGGTCGTCCACTACGGCGGCCAGTACCTGCGCTCCTACACCATAGACTGCATGCTGGCCTGCATCCACTTCTGCTTCAGCGGCTACTTCTGCGCTTATAACAAGGCCTTCTATTCATTCATACACAACGTGCTTTCTGTAATCCTGGTGCGCATTCCAGGCACTTACCTGGCCGTAATACTCTGGCCAGCGACACTGTATCCCATGGGACTGGCCGCCCCGGCAGGCTCCCTCCTGTCCAACATAATCTGCATTGCATTCCTCATTCACCTGTGGCGGACTAGGAAAAATAAAGTTTTATTGACCACCGACCCGGATTAGAGTATGATTTTAGGCAATGAAACACGGATACGACACAGAAGAGCTTATTGCCGCACTGGCCACCCCCTGGGGGGAGAGCGCTTTAGCTGTCATCCGCACATCAGGCACAGGTTCTGTTGAGAAAATAGCTTCAATATTCAAAGGAAACAAAGATATAACCAAGCTCCCCGGCTACTCACTGGCCTTCGGCATGCTCCGTGATGGAGATAAGGCTGTGGACCAGGTTGTTCTGGGCATATACCGGGCTCCTAAAAGCTATACAGGGGAGGATATGGTGGAAATCTTCTGCCACGGAAGCCTGCCCGGTATACAGGCTGTGATGGAGCTGCTGCACAAGGCAGGCTTCCGGGACGCCCAGCCAGGGGAGTTCACTCTGCGCAGTTTCCTGAACGGCAAGGTGGACCTTACCAAGGCCGAGGCTGTGAACGAGCTTATACTTTCCAAAAGCCGGCAGGCCCAGGTTCTGGCTCTTGACCGGCTTTCCGGCAGCATCTTTGATGCAATAGACCGGGCTAAGCATCTTCTTGCCGACATAATGGCTGCGGTGGAGATACAGCTTGACTATGCAGAGGATGAGGCAGATCCTGCTGCCGGATTTGATATGGATAAGCTGGATCAGGCATCCGATATCTTAAGCCGCCTTGCCGCCACCTATCAGGTGGGCAAACTGTATAAAGAGGGCATCCGCATAGCCCTGGCCGGGCGGACCAATGCAGGTAAATCCAAGCTGTTCAACCTGTTTCTTAAGGAAGACCGTTCCATTGTCTCAGACATAAGAGGCACCACCCGGGACTATATAGAATCCTCAGTAGCAGTCAAAGGCATTCCTGCTGTCCTTATCGACACCGCAGGACTCCGCACCTCAAGCGACCCGGTGGAGGCGGAGGGAATACGGCGCAGCAACCTGGTTATAGAGAATGCCGACATAATCCTCTATCTTGTGGATGGCTCCGAGGGGCTGACACCGGAGGACAGGACTTTTATAAAAGAGCACCCATGCATTCCGCTGTGGAACAAGACTGATATAGCCAGGGAGGCGGCTCCTGATGGCTTTATACCTATAAGTGCTGTCACCGGCGCCGGGTTCGGAGAACTTGAGGAATTGATTTATACCAAAGCCATGGGAAACGGCCGCCTGGACACAGGGGAGGCTGTCATCGACTCCCAGCGGCAGAAGGATCTTATAGAACGGTCCCTGGATGCCATAGGGAAGGTCAGGATAGGTATGGCGGCCCAGATGCCGCTGGATGTGGTGGCTGTGGATCTGGAAGAGGCTGTTGATGCTCTTGGAGAGCTTACCGGCGAGATCACCAGCTCTGACATACTGGAGAACATGTTCTCCCATTTCTGTGTAGGAAAATAGAATGGATTTTGATGCAATAGTGATCGGTGGCGGACACGCCGGAATAGAGGCTTCTCTTGCCCTGGCCCGGCTTGATTTCAGCACACTGCTTATAACCCAGAATATAGATACTATCGGCAAGCTGTCATGTAATCCGGCAGTGGGAGGGCTGTCCAAGGGCAACATAGTGAGGGAGATCGATGCCCTTGGAGGTGAGATGGCCCATCTTATCGACCACACCATGATCCAGTTCCGGATGCTTAACAAAAGCCGCGGTCCTGCAGTGCAGGCCCCCAGGGCCCAGGCTGACAAGTTCGCATATAGCGCTCTGGCCAAATACACTCTGGAACATCAGAAGAATCTCCATCTGTTCCAGGATACAGTAACTGATTTCATTCTCTCCTCTGACAGTCATTCCATCGAGGGAGTCATAACAGAGCGCAATATGCGCTTCACAGCCCGGGCCGTGGTTCTTACCACTGGTACTTTTATGGAGGGGCGTATTTTCATAGGACCTTATTCAAAGGTCTCCGGCCGTATAGGAGAGCCGGCGGCCGAAGGTCTGGGAGTAAGCCTGCGGCGCATGGGATTTGATGTAGGCCGCCTTAAGACAGGCACTCCGGCCCGGGTGAAAAAGAGCTCTCTGGATTACGATAAGATGGAGATGCAGCCCGGAGACGAGGAAGTTCTTCAGTTCTCATTCTTCGGCGAGAAGGTAGTGCGCCCCAAGGTGCCCTGCTGGATCACTTATACAAACGAGAAGACGCATCAGATAATAAGGGACAACTTCCATCGGTCACCCCTGTTCTCGGGGATGATTGTGGGTACCGGCCCCAGATACTGCCCATCTATAGAGGATAAGGTAAAACGGTTCCCAGACCGTCCACGGCACCAGATTTTTGTGGAGCCCGAGGGGTTGGAATCTGAGGAGATGTACTTGAACGGAATATCATCTTCCCTGCCGGAAGAGGTGCAGAACCAGTTCCTTCACACTCTGCCCGGCCTTGAGCATGTGGAGGTGGTACGCCCCGGATATGCTGTGGAATATGACTACCTCAATCCGCTGCAGCTCTATCCTTCCCTTATGACAAAGCGTCTTAAGGGACTTTTCATAGCCGGACAGACCAACGGCACCTCGGGTTACGAGGAGGCAGGGTGTCAGGGACTTATGGCAGGCATCAACGCAGCTATGTACCTGCAGGGAAAGTCTCCCCTTGTTCTTTCCCGTACCGAGGCTTATATCGGCGTCCTTATTGACGACCTTGTGACATTGGGCACTAAAGAGCCTTACAGGATGTTCACATCCAGGGCAGAGCACCGCCTTTCCCTGCGGCACGACACCGCCGATTTCCGCCTTCTGGAAAAAGGCTACGAGGCTGGGCTTGTATGCGACGAGATTCACCAGCAGTTTGTGGAGAAGCGGACAAAGATAGACGAGGTTAAAGAACTCCTTATACAGCGCCATCTTGGGGCAAAGGAGCTTGAGAAGGTGGAGCAGGAGGAGCTTGTTTCCACGCTGCGTCATCATATTGGAAAGACTTTTGACCAGATAATCCGGGATCCGGAGGTCAGGCTTGACCAGCTGCTTTCCCTGGATCCTTCCATTGGAGATGGAGTGCGGAAGGAATGGCTGGACCAGATAGAGCTTGATCTTAAGTATGATGGCTACATAGCTCGTCAGGAGCGGCAGAACAGCCGTGTGGAGCGGATGGAGAAGCTCAGGATTCCCGAAGGTTTTGACTACGATGCTGTGGAGAGCCTTTCTGCCGAATCCCGCCTTAAATTCAAGCAGGTGCTCCCTGCCACACTGGGGCAGGCTTCCCGCATTTCGGGAGTCCGGACATCAGATATTGCAATACTTATGATTCATTTGGGAAAGAAGAATGGAAGCACTGCTGACTGACGGTCTTTCAATGCTGGACATCCCTCTTTCTCCGGATCAGCAGAGACAGCTTGAGATCTACTGGTCTGAACTTGCTATGTGGAATGGCAAGTATGGCCTTGTGAACGCCTCAGGAGATGAACTGGTGATCAAGCATTTCCTAGATTCCCTGACCGCAGTTCCGGTACTTAAGGAGCTCCCGTTTGATACTGCCTGTGATGTGGGTTCAGGTGGCGGGTTTCCGGGCTTGGTGCTGGCTGTGGCATTCCCTGATAAAAAGTTCACCCTTGTGGAACGCTCAGGGAAAAAGGCTCTGTTCCTGGCAAATACAGCGGTTATGATGCATGCATACAACGTGAAGGTGCTGTCCGAAGATGCCAATCTGGTAAAGGAACGGTTTGACCTTGTGCTGTTCCGGGCTCTGGGACAGTTTACTCAGTATTTCCCCACATTATACCGGCTTACAGATGAGAATGGCCATCTTTTTGCTTTCAAAGGCAGGGGTGAAGAGATTAAGAAGGAACTTAAAATCCTTCCGGATGAAATTCAGAAGAAGACAGAGATAAGGTCTGCTCATGTCCCTTTCCTGGAGGATGAGCGGAATTTTGTGATAATAGAGCGGTAGAGGAGGCTTGTATGACATTTGAACCCGGTGTTTTCTGTGATAAGAAGGATGAGCGTGGCTATTGGTTCCTGTTCAAGAAGGATAAGGTGCTTTATTTCGGGAAAGATAATGATATCCGGTTCCCGGAGCTTCTCTCTCCGTCTGAGCTTGGACTTAAGACTTCAGAACCCCAGTTCATAGGGACAATAGATGGCAAGAACGCCTTTACTGCCCAGGTTTTTGATACAGAGGAAATCTGTTACAACTGCTGCGGAGTGGCTCAGTATACATATGCCGGTCTCCGTGATCTATATACTGCAATAGGGCGGGAGATGTTCACTATAGTCGGACGTGCCCTCCATATCTGCCGCTGGCATGAAAGCTGGAAATTCTGTCCATCCTGCGGTGCCCCCATGGAGGATTCCAAGACCGAAAGGGCCAAGGTGTGCACCAAGTGCGGCCGTATAGACTATCCGGTTCTCTCTCCTGCGGTAATTACAGCTGTTTCCAAAGGAGACAAGCTTCTCCTTGCCCATAATGTGCGGTTCACTGACGGCCGCTACAGCATAATCGCAGGCTTTGTGGAGAGCGGCGAGAGCGCCGAAGATGCAATCCGGAGGGAAATCATGGAAGAGGTGGGTATAAAGGTCAAGAACATCCGCTACTTCGGAAGCCAGTGCTGGCCCTTTCCCAATTCCTTCATGCTGGGCTTTACCGCTGAATACGAATCTGGTGAGATCAAACCCGACGGGGTGGAGATTGACAAGGCCGACTGGTTCACAGCAGATCAGTTCCCGAACCTTCCATCCTTTGCCAGCATAAGCCGTGCTCTTATCGAGGATTTTAAGAAAAAACATCCGGCAAAATAACTTTTTGTTATTTTAATGATGAAAAAAAATACTCAAAAATCGCCCTGTTGGTAAATCCAGAAGGTAGAAGAAAAAAGCATAATATAGTAAACTTTTTTCGGCTATATATATTATAGTCTATACTTTACGGAGTATAAAAGTAAGTTTCACATAATAACCGACAGGAGGATTAAGTTGGGTAACAAAGAAGCCTTACAGAAGTTTAAGGACATGCGTTCCAAGATGCTTGCAGGCGGCGGTGCAGACCAGGTTGCCAAGCAGCATGAGAGAGGAAAGCTGACTGCCAGAGAGAGAATCAACCTTCTTTTCGACGAAGGTTCATTCATTGAAGATGGCACTTACATGACAGGTCGTGCTGACAAGTTCGGTCTCGACAAGAAGAAATTCCTTGGAGACGGCGTTGTCACAGGATGCGGAAAAGTTGATGGAAAGCAGGTTTTCGTTTCATCACAGGACTTCACAGTTCTTGGCGGATCCCTGGGAGAGATGCATGCAGAGCGCATTGCAGCTGCACAGGCTCTTGCACTTAAGAACGGAACACCATTCGTTCAGGTTAACGATTCCGGCGGAGCTAGAATCCAGGAAGGTATCCTTGCCCTTGGCGGTTATGGAAAACTCTTCAGAAACAACACAATTTCTTCCGGTGTCATCCCGCAGATTTCTGTAATTCTGGGACCATGTGCCGGCGGAGCAGTATATTCACCAGCTATCACAGACTTCATCTTCATGGTTGATGGCATTTCCAATATGTACATCACCGGACCAGATGTAATCAAGGCTGTAACAGGCGAGGAAATCTCTCACGAAGCTCTCGGCGGAGCAGGAGCACATTGCGGAATCAGCGGTGTTGCACACTTCCGGTTCCCGACAGAAGAGGCTTGTCTTGAGGGTGTAAGAAAGCTTCTTAACTACCTCCCTGCAAACAACATGGAGCCAGCTCCTGTTGCACCTTGCACAGACCCTGTTGACAGAGAGACTCCGGAACTTATGGATATTCTCCCGGACAACATCAACCAGGGCTATGACATGAAGGAATTCATCTACTCAATCTTCGATGCAGACAGCTTCCTGGAAGTTCAGGCAGACTTCGCAAAGAACGTTGTAGTAGGTTTCGCAAAACTTAACGGCCGGACAGTGGGCGTTTTCGCAAACAACCCTAAGTTCTTCGCCGCTTCCCTGGATATCAACTCATCCGACAAGGGTGCACGGTTCATCCGGTTCTGCGATGCATTCAACATTCCAATCGTTTCTCTGGTAGACGTACCGGGCTTCCTCCCAGGCGTTGAGCAGGAGCACGGTGGAATCATCCGCCATGGAGCAAAGATCCTCTACGCTATTGCAGAGGCAACAGTTCCAAAGGTAGCACTTATCGTAAGAAAGTCCTACGGTGGAGCATTCATCGCTATGTCTGCTAAGCAGCTGGGCTATGACCGGACACTTGCATTCCCGACATCACAGATTGCTGTAATGGGCGCTCAGGGTGCTGCAAACATCATCTTCAGAAAGGATATCAAGGATGCTGCAGATCCAGCTGCCAAGAGAGCAGAGAAGATTGCAGAGTTCGAGGCAGAGGTTATGAACCCATTTGTTGCAGCCGGCTACGGATATGTTGACGATGTTATCGATCCTAAGTATGCAAGAATCGAGCTCATCAGATCTGTAGAGATGCACATCACAAAGAGAGAAGACAGACCTGCTAAGAAGCACGGAAACATTCCTCTGTAATATTGGAGTAAGGTATGGATATAGAAGTATTCAGCTATACACTTGTTTCCACAGTCGTTGGACTTTTTGTAGTATTCTCTTTCCTTGCTATCCTGGCTATCGTCATGGTTATCCTGGGAAAGTGGGATATTGCAAAAGCTGCCAAGAAAGAGGCTCCTAAGGCTGCCGCTGCACCTGCTGCCGCTGCTGCAGAAGCTCCGAAGGCAGAGAGCATGGACTGGCTTATCGCAGCTGTAGCCGCATTCGTGGCACAGGATGAGGAGCCTGTATCTGCTGAGGCATGGACACCAAGTGATATTTTAAGAGAGAGCCCATGGGCAAAGGCACCGAGGGTATCAAAAAGACTTTCTGGAGTTAACAGATGAAAAAAGAGATTAATTTTGAGTTCGATGGTAACAAGTACAAAGTAGACGTTGAGTCAGACGGAGAAAACCTTGTTATCACAAAAGATGGAAAGACATACAATGTAAAGCTTATCGGCGGTGCTGCTAAAAAGCCAGCTCCTCGGAAGGCTCCTGCTGCTGCACCGGTTGCAGCTCCTGTTGCCGCACCAGCACCAGTTGCTGCTGCAGGCGCTAAGGACGTAGTTGCTCCAATGCCTGGAACAATCAAGGACGTAAAGGTTAAAGTAGGCGACGCAGTTAAGAACGGACAGCTGGTCTGCATCATGGAAGCTATGAAGATGGACATGGAAGTTTTTGCTTCTGCTGACGGAACTGTAGCTGAAGTTTGCCTTGCAGGCGGTTCCAGCGTACAGAAGGGTCAGGCTATCGTTAAACTGGCATAAGGGGTAATTGCATGTTAGAATTATTGACAAATTTCTTGTCCAATACAGGTTTTGCAAACCTTACATGGCAGTACCTGGTTATGATCGGCATGGGCTGTTTCCTGCTGTATCTGGGTATTGTACGTGGGTTTGAGCCGCTGCTCCTGGTTCCGATCGGATTCGGTTGTATTCTCTGCAACCTTCCTATCACAGGACTTATGGAGGATGGCGGTCTGCTTAGGTACTTCTACTTCGGAGTAGAGCACGGTCTGTTCCCACCGATCATCTTCCTGGGTATCGGTGCAATGACAGACTTCGGTCCGCTTCTGGCAAACCCGATCACATTCCTTCTTGGTGCTGCTGCTCAGCTGGGTATCTTCGTTACCCTTATCGGAGCAAGAGCCCTTGGATTCACATTCTGCGAAGCTGCTTCCATCGGTATCATCGGTGGAGCTGACGGTCCTACCGCTATCTTCCTGACATCCAAGCTGGCACCGCACCTTCTTGGACCTATCGCTGTTGCAGCATACTCCTACATGGCACTGGTTCCATTCATCCAGCCACCTATCATCAAAGCTCTTACATCAAAGAAAGACCGGATGATCCACATGGCAGAGGTACGCCAGGCTTCCAAGACAGTAAAGATCCTGTTCCCTATCATCGTATGTATCCTTGCATCCCTGCTGGTACCAGATGCAGCATCCCTTCTCGGTATGCTCATGCTCGGTAACCTGTTCAAGGAGTGCGGCGTTACAGAAAGACTTACCAAGACAGCCGGAAACGAGCTTATCAACATCGTAACCATCTTCCTGGGTCTTGCAGTAGGTTCAAAGATGTCTGCAGAGCACTTCCTTACAATTCAGACAATCATGATCATCTGTATGGGTCTGGTTGCATTCTGTTTCGGAACTGCAGGTGGAGTTCTCCTGGGACAGCTTCTCAAGATCATCACAAAGGGCAGAGTAAACCCGATGATCGGTGCTGCCGGAGTATCCGCTGTACCAATGGCTGCCAGAGTAGTTCAGAAAGTAGGACAGCAGGAAGATCCTTCCAACTTCCTCCTTATGAACGCTATGGGACCAAACGTAGCCGGAGTTATCGGTTCTGCAGTTGCTGCAGGTATCCTCCTTTCGTTGTCCAGAGGTTAACACCTTCGGATATATAATAAGCTCCCCGACCGGGGAGCTTTTTTTTTGCCTGATTGCCATATTACGGCTTGAAAAAAGGGGCTTTTCGGTTTACATTTTATATATGGCAGCAGAAATCAGGGCAGTTCTCTTTGATGTGGACGGCACACTTTATCCCCAGAGCTTTTTTATCAAGACAAGTCTGCAGTTCTTCCTGCGTCATCCCCGCTTAAGCATAGCTTTCAGACATCTGCGCCATGATGTACGTGCAATCGGCGGGGTGGAGGATCTTCATCTGGCTCAGGTATCACTGTGTGCAGGGTATATGAGAATCCCTGCAGAGCAGGCACAGGAGCTTCTGGATACACATATTTACGGTACCTATATGAACATGCTGGCCAAGGCAAAGCCTTATCCGCAGGTGGAACCCCTTCTTTCCGATCTGAAGAAAGCTGATATCAGAATGGGGGTCATAACCGACTATCCCACAGGAGACAAGCTTTCTGCCCTGGGCTTTGACCAATATTGGGATGTAGCCATATCTGCCGACACCATGGGACACCTTAAGCCGGAGCCAGATGCCTTCCTGCTAGCAGCTGAAGAATTAAAAATTGAGCCGGAAAAAATAATTTATGTTGGAAATGAATATAAATATGATATAATAGGGGCAAAGAGGGCAGGAATGCAGACTGCCCATCTGGCTGAAAAGCCTGTGCCGGACAGCGTTGCTGACATAACATTCTCGGATTTTGACGATTTACGGAGTTATATACTTGGTAAGTAACAGTGTGCTTGTTTTCTTCTTTATATTTTCTCTTGCTGTTGAGCTTCTGATTCTTTTTGCATTCCGTAAGTCTGACACAAACAGCCGCTCCCTGGACAGAATGCGCAAGTATTTTGAAAGCAAGACAAAGGAGCTGGATGACCTTGTAGGGGAGAAGAAGCTGGAGCTGGACGATATTAAGAAAGCTATGGAGGGGAGCGAGCAGAATGCCCGGGACCTTATTAAAAGCTTTGAATCCAGTTTCAATATGGTGAGAAAACGGGATGAGGAGATAAAAGTTCTCAGCAGCCAGCTGGACACATTCCGCAATGCTTTCAACGACATGGCCGACGCCTCCCTCAAGGCAGACAAGAACCTGCAGCTTCTTAAGCAGGAATCGAGAAATGTGGAGATTGTGCGGCGCAGCATACAGAACCTTACCAGCCAGCAGGGAGAAATAAAGGAACAGGCCGACTCGATCCTTGCCGAATTCAACAAGAAGAACGAGGAAGCCTTCGAGCAGCTCAGGCTGAACCTTCTTAATACAGTTAACCTTAATATGGGATCTCTTCAGGATGGTCTTGAGATGGCTGGAAAGCGGCTTGAGACATTCAATACCCAGATTGAGGAGCTTACAGGCCGGCAGGCACTGGTTTCCGAAAATGCAGTCAAAGATCTGACAATTGCCATGAACACCAAGCTTGATTCCTTCAAGGAAAGTATTGAGAGCTTTGGTAAGAGCTATATGGAGCGGCTTGAGCTTCTTAAGGATAAGAATACAGCAGTGGAGTCAGAGTTCTTCGCCGCCCTGGACAAGGAGAGCCGCAGCAGGCTTGATGTGGTCCGGGCCGAAATCGAGAAAGAGTTTGATTCCTACAAGGATTCTGTCAGCGGTAAAATTGCATCGGTGGATAACCTTAAGCAGGATATAGAGACATTGGGCACAACACTTCAGGAGATCAGAACCGGAATGGAAGAGGTCAAGGCAAAGGCCGTGGATGAGCTTTCAAGAAAGGTGCAGGCCGAGGAAGATCTCTTTATGGAGAATTTCAAAAGCCGTATCGATGCCCTTGAGAAACTTGCGTCCGGCAGGATGGAGAAGCTTGAGCAGGCAGTCAAGGCTCTGGATAACCTGGACAGCCTGGATAAGAAGCTTGTGACCACCGAAGAGCGCCTGAATACAATAGACAAGATAATGGAATGGATTGCCAAGACCGAGACCCGTCTTAATGATGAAGTCCGCAAGGGAGAGGAGACTATTTCCATCCTTGGAGAACTGGTGGAGAAACCTGTCCCCATATCGGCCCCGGATACCCAGATGTCCCAGAGTGACAGGAACGAGACTGCAAAACAGCTTATCCAGCGGGGCTGGACCAACGAGAAGATTGCCGAAACCTTGGGAATCAGCGAGGGTGAGGTGGATCTTATCAGAGAATTCTATTCTTCTCATTAATTTTTTTTCATAACTATTGACTATTATATTTTCATATTATTATCTTTTATTTAAAGAAAACAACTAAGGATACACAAAAGTGAAAAAGGGTACTGAAGAAGAAAAGACAGAACAGGAGCTTCAGCAGGAACCGGAGGCTAAAGCCGAAGAGCAGAAGGCCGAGAAACCTGCAGATGAAGTTGCTGAGCTTAAGAATCAGATTCAGAAACTGGAGTCAGAGAAGGCAGAGATGAAGGATCAGTTCCTCCGCAAGGCTGCTGACTTTGATAATTTCCGGAAGCGGCTTATCCGGGACAAGGAAGATGCTGTAAGTTTTGCCAACACCTCTCTTTTAACCGATCTTATTGATGTGCTGGACGATTTTGAGCGGGCAGAGGATGCAGCCAGGAAATCCAAGGATTTCGATACTCTGGCAAACGGCGTTGATCTTATAGAGAAACGGCTTGCCACACTGCTTGAGAAAAAGTGGGGGCTTTCAAAGTATGTTCCGCTGAACGAGGCATTTGATCCGGAGAAGCATGAGGCTCTGATGATGACAGAGTCTCCTGATGTGAAGGAAGCTACTGTTGCAGAGGTGTTCCAGAACGGATACATCCTGCACGGAAGAGTTATAAGACATGCAAAGGTTAAAGTGAGCATGCCTGCAAAAAACAATTGAAAAATTTTTTATCTATAAGGAAGGAATAATATGGGAAGAGTAATTGGTATTGACCTTGGAACAACAAACTCGTGTGTTGCAGTTATGGAAGGGGGAGAACCTATTGTAATTGCAAACTCAGAAGGACAGAGAACCACTCCGTCTATCGTGGCTTTTACAGACAAAGGCGAGAGGCTTGTAGGACAGCCGGCCAAGAACCAGATGGTTACAAACCCCGAGAACACAGTCTATTCAATCAAGCGTTTCATCGGATGCAAATACGGTGAGATGCAGGCAGATGCGGCACTTATGCCATATAAGATGGAAGCTGGCCCTGCAAATGATATCAGAGTAAATATCAGAGGAAAGCAGTATTCTGCACCTGAGATCTCAGCAGCAGTTCTTCAGAAGATGAAGAAGACAGCCGAGGATTATCTGGGTGAGCCTGTGACAGAGGCTGTAATCACAGTTCCTGCTTACTTCAATGACGCACAGCGTCAGGCAACCAAGGATGCAGGTAAGATTGCAGGCCTTGAGGTAAAGAGAATTGTAAACGAGCCTACAGCCGCATCCCTTTCCTACGGATTCGGCAAGGACAAGAAAGAAGAGAAGATTGCAGTATACGACCTGGGCGGCGGTACATTCGATATCTCCATCCTGGAGCTGGGCGACGGCGTTTTCGAGGTTAAGTCCACCAACGGCGATACCCACCTGGGAGGCGACAACTTCGACCAGGAAGTGATCCACTGGATGATTGACACCTTCAAGAACGACACAGGAATCGACCTGTCCAAGGACAGGATGGCACTCCAGCGGCTCAAGGAGGCTGCAGAGAAGGCTAAGATTGAGCTTTCAAGCGCACAGTCCACAGAGATCAACCTGCCTTTCATCACAGCAGATGCAACAGGTCCTAAGCACCTTCAGATGTCCCTTACCAGAGCTAAGTTCGAAGGTATGGTTGAGCACCTGATCAACAAGACCAAGGAGCCATGTGTCAAAGCTCTTAAGGATGCAGGTCTTTCCGCTTCCGAGGTTGACGAGGTTATCCTGGTTGGCGGTTCCACAAGAATCCCTGCTGTACAGACAATGGTAAAGCAGATTTTCGGCAAGGAGCCTAACAAGAGTGTAAACCCGGACGAGGTTGTAGCAATGGGTGCAGCAATCCAGGGAGGTATCCTGGGCGGCGATGTAAAAGACATCCTGCTTCTCGATGTAACTCCTCTTTCTCTGGGTATCGAGACTCTGGGCGGTGTATTCACAAAGCTGATTGAGCGGAACACAACTATTCCTACACGGAAGAGCCAGATATTCTCCACAGCAGCAGACGGCCAGACTGCAGTTTCCATCCATGTCCTCCAGGGAGAGCGTGAGATGGCTGCAAACAACAAGACACTGGGCAACTTTGACCTGGTAGGTATTCCACCTGCACCACGGGGAGTTCCACAGATCGAGGTTACATTCGATATCGATGCAAACGGTATTGTCCATGTTTCTGCAAAGGATATGGCTACCGGAAAAGAGCAGAGCATCAAGATTGAGTCCTCCTCCGGACTTTCCGAGAGCGAGATTGACCGGATGGTCAAAGAGGCAGAGGCTCATTCCGAGGAAGATAAGAAGGAAAGAGCAAGAATCGAGGTCAAGAACGAGGCTGACAGCATGATCTACCAGACCGAGAAATCCCTTAAGGATTACGGTGACAAGATCGGTGCAGACGACAAGGCTAAGATTGAGGCTTCTCTCAAGGACCTTAAGGAAGCTGCAAAGACTGACAATATCGATGATATCAAGGCTAAGATGGAGACTCTCAAGCAGTCTGCATATAAGCTGGCAGAACAGATGTATGCCGCAAATGCAGCCAAGGGCGGTGCAAACCCAGGTGCCGGCGCAGCTGGCCCAAATCCAGGTGCAGGAGCTCAGGGAGCAGGTCCTAACCCAGGTGCCGGTGCACAGGGTGCAGGCCCTAAGAGCGGCACAGTTGATGATGTAGACTTTGAAGTAGTGGACGACGACAAGAAATAATGGCAACCAAGAGAGATTACTATGAGGTTTTGGGGGTGGAGAAATCTGCCTCCAAAGAAGACATAAAAAAAGCTTACAGAAAGCTGGCTATCAAATATCATCCCGACAGGAATGCCGGAAACCCCGAGGCCGAGGAGAAGTTCAAGGAAGCTACCGAGGCCTACGAGGTGCTTGGAGATGACAAGAAGCGCCAGGCCTATGACCAGTTCGGCTTTGCCGGGGTTGATGGCAACATGGGAGCCGGCGGAGCACACGACTACTCCAACGTATTCCATGATTTCCAGGATATTTTCGGCGGCGACTTCTCTATTTTCGACACCATCTTCGGCGGTGGCGGCAGCACCAGAGGCAGCCGTGGCTACGGCGGTCAGTACAGAGGGGCAGACCTCAGGTACAACCTGGATATCTCCTTCAAGGATGCTGTCTATGGCACTAAAGTAGAAATCTCTTATAACCGTAATGTAAGCTGCACAGAGTGCGGCGGTACCGGCGCTTCTGCCGGCTCGGGACGCAAACGTTGTCCTACCTGCGGAGGTACTGGCCAGGTACGCCGCAGCTCCGGCTTCTTCTCCCTTGCCTCCACATGCTCCACATGCCATGGCGAGGGTTCTATAATAGAAAAGCCTTGCAGTCACTGCGGCGGCACCGGTGTGAACCGGAAGGTTCAGAAGATAAAGGTCACAATTCCGGCAGGTATAGAGCCTGAAAAACAGATAAGCATACCTGGCCAGGGAGATGCAGGCCCGGCCGGCGGTGTTCCAGGCGACCTCTATGTGTTTGTGAACGTGCGGCCCCATGATTATTTTGTCCGCAGCGGCAATGACCTGTACTGCATAGTTCCTATCAATATTGCACAAGCGGCACTGGGGTGCAGCATAAATGTGGACACTCTGGATGACAAGAAGGTAAAGCTTAAGATTCCAGCAGGAATCCAGAACGGCAAACGGCTCCGTCTGAAGGGAGAGGGGGTACCGTTCATCCATAATCCTAATAAGAAGGGCGATCTCTATATCGAGATCAGGATTGATACGCCGGAGCGGCTTTCATCCAAAGCAAAAGCCCTTATGGAAGAGCTTTCCCAGCAGTTGGGTGAGAATGAGAATCCAAAGCCTGTACGGCTTTCAACCTTATAACCGGTGCCTATGGCTGCAGAGCGCTCCCGATGCTATAAAGTAAGCGAGATCACAAAGTGCATCAAAGACTACCTGGAAGGGGAATACTTCTCCATCCAGATAGAGGGAGAGGTCTCAGGTTTCAAGCCATCAAGTTCCGGTCATTTCTATTTTACCCTTAAAGACACAAGTGCTGCCATAAGCGCAGTCCTTTTTTCCAGGTCGGTCAAAAATGCAGGTTATCTTCCGAAGGATGGAGACCTGGTTATTGTTACAGGCTATCTGACAGTCTACGCAAAGAGTGGAAACTATCAGGTTGTCTGCAACTATATCGAGAAAGCAGGGCAGGGAGACATCTTCGCAGAGCTTGAGAAGCGTAAGCAGCGCCTTGCTGCTGAAGGGCTCTTTGACGAGGCCAGAAAACGTCCTATTCCCGCTTTCCCAAGGCGTATCGGGGTAGTCACCTCCCCCAGCGGCGCCGCAATCCGTGATATTCTCAGGGTTCTCAAGCGGAGGAATAACACCATAGATCTGGTGATTCTGCCGGCGCCGGTGCAGGGAGACGAGGCTGCACCTGTTATCGCAGCCCAGATCCGGCGGGCCAATATGTTCAGGATGTGCGACGTGCTTCTGGTATCCCGTGGCGGCGGAGCCCCGGAGGACCTTCTGCCATTCTCCGACGAGGAGGTGGTTAGGGCTGTTGCAGCTTCTGATATCCCTACTATTTCTGCGGTGGGCCACGAGATAGATGTGGTTCTTTCCGACTTTGCCGCAGACCTCCGGGCTCCCACGCCATCGGCCGCAGCCGAGGTAGTGTCCAGGGAGTCGGAGAATGTCATAAGCCGGATTCTGGAATGCAGCCAGTCCATAAAGAACGAAATGCTGGCCCGCCTTGACAGAGCCAGCCTGGTGATGAAAAACTGTTCCAAAGATAATCTTAAGCGTAGCATGGAAGGTTTTCTGGATGACCTTCATCAAAGGCTGGATGATGAAAAGGATGACCTGATCCGGGGTACTCGGGATATACTTAAGGAGACCAGGCACTCTCTTGAGCTTGCTTCCGGAAGCCTTAAGGCATCTTCCCCTGAGACAATCTTAAAGCGGGGATATGCCGCAGTATATAATAGGAGCTCAGATCGGTATGCTGGATCTGCAGCCTCAATCAAAGCCGGCGACCGGCTGAAAATCACCTTCTGGGATGGCACAGCTGCTGCCGTTGCCGAGAAAAAGGGAGAAGAAGTATGAGTTTTGAAGAGAAATTAAACCGGCTTGAAGAGATCAATGAGAATATGAAGGATGGGGAAGTCCCTATCGAAAAGGCAATGAAGCTCTTTGAAGAAGGGATAAAACTGGCTTCCTCCCTGGAGAAGGAGCTGGGCAAGATGGAGAGAAAGGTTGAGATTCTCATCAACAAGCCTGATACTCCGGAAGAAGAGCCCAAACTTGAGCTTTTCACCGATGTTGATGAAGAAGATAAGGATTAAGGTCTGATAAATTCCACTTTATCGCCTTCCTTTATCCCGTGCCTCTGGAAAGCCCCCTGATTCACCTCTAAAGCATATCTTACCGAATATCTTGAATCCACAATTCTTGTAGAAAGCGGCTCCATATCATATATTTCCCGTATAGTCCCGTCAGCGGCGATGTAGGCAATAGAAAGGGGAATGAGAGTATTCTTCATCCAGAAGGACTTCCTGGAATCCCGGTCGTAGACAAAAAGCATCCCATGGTCCTCTGTCATGCTTTCCCGTCCCATGAGCCCTTTCTCCTGGGTTTCCGGAGTATCAGCTATCTCCACTGTGAGCTTCCATTGGTTTATCTTTATCTCTTGAGTCTGCAAAATACCACTTTTGCTGCAGGAAAAGGTGGTAAAAACCACCAGCAACCCTAAGATGAGGCGGAAAGCTTTCATACTTTAAGTTTAGCCCAAGAAATTATGGTTGTCAAATCAGCTTTTATGTCGTACCTTTTAAGTATGATAGATTTCAAGAAAGTGCTTCTTGCTTTAATGCCCAAGACCAGGATAAGGGACTGGATGAGCAAGAACGCCCTGCCATATAGAGAGCTTATGGCATACTATAAGTGTGCAATGATGGGTATGGAGACCAAGTTCAGGGTTCTGGACGAGGAGCTTTCCCTCAAATATGACCACAATCCTATTGAATCCATAGAATCCAGGCTTAAATCCCCGGAGAGCCTATTTGACAAGCTGGACCGGCGGGGATTGCCCATGAGCACCGAAAGTATAGAGAAGAATATCTTTGATATTGCCGGAGTGCGGGTGATCTGTTCCTATCCTTCTGATATCTACATGCTGTCAGAGGCTCTCCTTAAGCAGGATGACATCAAGCTGGTGGAGAAGAAGGACTATATCAAGAATCCTAAGCCCAACGGTTACCGGAGCCTCCATCTTATAATAGAGATACCTATATTCCTCCACGACCGGAAGAAGATGATGAAGGTGGAGGTGCAGCTCAGGACCATCTCCATGGACTGGTGGGCTAGCCTTGAGCATAAGATACGCTATAAGAAGAATATTCCTCAGGATGTGGCAGACCAGATCTGGAACGACCTGTATCAGTGTGCCGAAGTCAGCGCCGAGCTGGACAGACGGATGGAGGCTATCCAGAACAAGGTGGACGAATACGCCCAGCAGGAACAGCAACAATAATTATTTTTATTATAGTAATTGATATTAAACCTCAAAAAGAGTAAAATAACCCGAAATTATTGGAGGTAATAGAATGTTACTCGCACTTATTGCCGTGCTTGCAGCTGCATTTGGCCTTTGCGTCGCATTCGTGCTCGCAAAATGGATCGGATCATGTGATGCCGGCACAGACAGAATGAAAGAGATCTCCGGATTCATCAGAGAAGGAGCTTTCGCTTTCTTGAAGAGAGAATACAAGTCAATGGCTATTGTTATTGTAGTTCTCTTTATTGTTATTGGAATTGCACTCGACTTTACTACAGCTGTTCTGTATCTTTTCGGTGCCCTGCTTTCAGTTCTTGCCGGATTCTTCGGTATGAACGTTGCTACAAAGGGTAACGTGCGCACAGCAGCAGCAGCTAAAGATTCCGGAATGAACAAGGCCCTCAAGGTCGCTTTCAGATCCGGTGCAGTTATGGGACTTTGTGTTTCCGGCCTGGGACTTCTTGGTGTCGGTATTGTAGTTACCTGCCTTGATCTGGCAACTGTTACACAGTGCATCACCGGTTTCGGTTTCGGAGCATCCTCCATGGCTCTCTTCGGCCGTGTAGGTGGCGGTATCTATACAAAGGCAGCAGACGTCGGAGCTGACCTGGTAGGTAAGGTAGAGGCCGGAATTCCAGAGGATGACCCACGTAACCCTGCAGTTATCGCAGATAACGTAGGAGACAACGTAGGTGACGTTGCAGGTATGGGTTCAGACCTGTTCGAGTCCTATGTAGGATCAATCATCTCTGTAATCACTCTGGCAGCTGTAGCAGCAGCACAGAATCCATTCGGTTTCTCCAGAGAGACAGCAGCTGTATTCCCACTTATCATCGCTGCAATCGGTATTGTTGCATCTGTAATCGGAATCCTTGGTGTCAAGGGTAAAGAGGGACAGAACCCAGCTGCAGCTCTCAACATGGGAACATATCTCAGCGGTATCGTAGTTATCATCGCTGCCATCATCCTGTCAAAGGCAATGCTGGGAACATTCAACTACGCATGGTCAATCATCGCAGGTCTTATCGTAGGTATCGCAATCGGAAAGGTTACCGAGATCTACACATCTGCAGATTACAAATATGTAAAGAAGATCGGCGAGCAGTCACAGACTGGTGCCGCAACAACAATCATCTCCGGTCTCGGAGTTGGTATGATGTCCACCCTGTGGCCTATCATCTTCGTATGTATCGGTGTATTCGTAGCATATAAGTTCGGCGGAATGTACGGAATCGCACTTTCTGCAGTTGGTATGCTCTCCACAACAGGTATGACAGTTGCAGTAGATGCTTACGGTCCTGTATCCGACAACGCAGGTGGAATCTCCGAGATGTCAGAGCTGCCAGAGGGTGTCAGAAAGATCACAGATACCCTGGACTCTGTAGGTAACACTACAGCAGCTATCGGAAAAGGCTTTGCAATCGGTTCCGCAGCTCTTACAGCACTG
>CADAEX010000005.1:5610-28265 GCA_902787125.1 uncultured Spirochaetaceae bacterium | reverse complement strand
CACGAAGATAAGGCAGATAAGGAACATCATGGCATATTTTTCCATCCGAAGGGCACTGAAGAATGCCTTGTTGTATTCCCGCCAGGAGACTGCCTGTGCGCCGGTTATTGTGGAAAGGCGGTTGACTATGGCTTTGTCACGGTACAGGTTGTTGATTTTTATTCCCAGCTTTAAATCTGCAGGACCGCTCTGGAGCATCGGGACACTCTCCAGTGACATGATAGCCAGATTGCGCTCATATTTGTAGTAGCCGGTCTTGAAAATTCCGGTGACCTTGAAATCTATATTTTTCGGTTTAAGGGAGTTGAAGGTTTCTCCGGAAAGAGCCATCACCACAAAGCTGTCACCAACTTTAAGCCGTAGATACCGGGCCAGTTCGCTGCCCATTATCACACTGTCGGCCCCCTTAAGGTTAAAGGCTCCGCCAGTTATCTTAAGATGCTGGATGAAGCCTGAATCCGAAGCGGCGGCATCGGGATCCACACACCGCACATTTATAGGGCTCATGCGGGAAAGAGAACCTTGGGAAAGAACCTGGATATCGGCAAAGCGGACACAGCTTTTCACACCCCGCTCATGGCGGACTGCATCCTCAAACTCGGCAGGGACATCATCGGCATCGATACGGACATGGTATGAGCCTATCTCAAGGATAGAGGAGATGTAACCCATCTGGAGACCGTTCATGACAGAGATGACAGTGATAAGAGTAAGAACTCCTGCAGCCAGCCCCAGGGCCGACAGTATCTGAGTCACGTTCTTGCTGTCCCGTTCCCTTCCCCACAGATACCTGGAAGAGAGGAAGGTTATCCACCTATGCCTTGTTTTTCCCATTCTTCCTTCTTGACTTTTCTATGCTTTATGTAATAATTCCGCAGCACCGGAACATTGTCTATGTAAGTGTCAATTGTATAATTCTCTGGCGATGCATAGTTGATGATACGGATAAGCTTTCCGTTCTTATACTGCTCCTCCTGCACCATCCGGTCATTTTCATATCTGTATCTGCTGCGCTCCATCAGGTTGTTCTGAACCTCGGTCTTATCTATCAGGTGGGAATCCTTGTCGTAGAAGCAGAACATCTTATAGACCACCTCATCATCCACTGTATCTTCCTGGTATGTGATGTTTCCTGCGCTGTCATATTTCCTGGATGTCTTTTCCCCTGTCACAACTTCCCTGGCAACAGAGCCTGAAAGAAATTTATCTGTGTACTCAAACTTTTCTTCCCACACCTTGCGCCCCTCTTCCCATCGGGTAGTGTTAAGAAGGCTTCCCTCCTGGCTGTAGCGCACCGATGTTCCTGTCTGGGAATCGATGCCGTGCCACTCCATTATAAGCCTGCCCCTTGAGAAGATGTAATGGTTGGTGTAGCTCTCCTTTCCATAGGTGAAATCTGCCCCGGAAATACGGCTTGAGGCATCACGCTTAAGAGCGACCTTGTTCTTTATATTGCCGGATGCATCCAGTTCCCGGATCTCCTGCAGGAAGTTTCCGTCATAGAGATATATGTTTGTCCCTGTGATTTTTGTGCCGGTATAGAAGGTCTCCTTCATTACCCGCTGGTTCTGGAATTCAGAGATAGTCCTGGAATTGCCTTCGGTAAAGACCTCACGCTCCACAGAGCCGTTATTCTTGAAGATATCCCACCGCTTGACCTCCCGGCCGGTACGGTCGTAAAGAACCTTGACCACCTGGTCCCCGCTGTCATCCACCCGGGCATACCACTCGTACTCACCTGTCCTTGCAGCATGAATCTTCTCAAAGAGCATACCGCTGCTGTTGGATACGAACCAGCTTTCGGCAGAAAGAGAGAAGGCGGTAAGAAAGAAAAGGAGGATACTAATCGGTCGCAAGCAGCCCTTCCAGATATTTCTTTTTATCAAACGGTGCAAAGTCGCCGTATTTCTCGCCGGTGCCTACAAAGGCTACCGGGATTCCCAGCTTGCCTGAGATGGAAAGAAGAATGCCGCCCTTTGCGGCAGAGTCGTATTTGGAAAGAACGATGCCATCCAGTGCCAGAGCCTCGTTGAATATCTCCACCTGGGAAAGTCCGTTCTGTCCTGTGGTTGCATCTATGACGATGAATTTCTTATAATTCTCCTTAGGGATCTTGTTCAGGATTATCTTATCAATCTTCTGAAGCTCCTTGATAAGGTTTGATTTGTTGTGCATTCTTCCTGCTGTGTCAGCCAGGATTACATCCTCTCCTTTTGCCTTTACGCTGTCTATTGCATCATAGATCACCGCACCAGGGTCTGATCCGTTCTGCTGGTTCACGACCCTTATTCCCAGTCTTTCTCCGTGAAGTGCAATCTGCTCGATAGCTGCCGCACGGAAAGTGTCGCCTGCCGCAAACACAACTTTCTTGTCAGTGTGATCCTGAAGGTATTTTCCCAGCTTTGCAATCGATGTGGTCTTGCCCACTCCGTTCACACCCAGGAACAGGAACAGATTGATGCCATCGTTAAGCCTGAAGTCGTATTCCTTGATACGGCTGTCCAAAATCTGGTAGAGAGCTTCCTTCAGGGCATCAAAATCGGTAATCTTCTCTTTCTTCGCCACAGAGCGCAGCTCATCCACAATGGCAACTGCCGCAGATGCTCCCACATCCCCTTCTATAAGGGCATCCTCTATATCCTCAAAAGCACTCTCATCTATGGTCTTGGTCTTGAAAATCGATTTAAGCAGACTTCCTAATGATTTCATTTTTTTCTCCTGTCGTTGTTGTATGATTGTCCTGCAATTATGTAATCCTTCAGATAGAACATGGCATTTGTAAACAGAGTCACCGATAAGAACAGAGCCCCATAGTAGCCGTACTGGCTGTAGGTGCTGATTCTCTTGGTGCGGTGGATCTCGTGGCTGTCGCCGGTTCCTTTTGCCCGCTCATGAAGGTCGTCGTAAGCAAGGTAGTTGGCATATGTGAAGAAAGCTACAGGGATTGAGAGGACAAACCAGGTCAGGTTCTTGTAGAAGTCGTTCCTCTTATCCAGAAGGTAATCATCCTTGTTGAACACCTCTTTCTTAGGGAAGAAGTCCAATGTGTTGCCATCGATATCCTCCAGGAATACACGGCTGTTCTGATATCCGTCCATGGAGAGGACCACCTCGCCCTGAGCCCCGTTTAAAAGCATAGGAGTTTTTCCCTGCCATATAGAATTATAATAGACATCGGCACCTGACGGGAAAGATGAGACTGCAAACAGCTTTGACTGGACCGGCTCCACCCTGAAGTCGATGTCGACTGACTGATTCTCCTCCAGCCTTATCTCCTTGACATCTTCGCTCTTATTGTTTCCGGTTGCCATAATTACATGCTCTCCCGGTTCCAGAATAATGTGGGAAAGAGATCCTGCCGACACAAATTCTCCATCCACAAAGACATCCACATCCTGATCATTGACAGTTACATTTATCTTTGACCAGGGCTTACCCAGCATATCGGAATATAAGGCATCCAGCCCTTTGTCCAGCTCCGGGAATATTGTATCGAAATCACCGGTCACCTGCACGCTTGCAAGGTCTTTCTTAAGCAGGCTGCTGTAAAGGCTTATATCAGCCACAATCACATCCTCAACCAGCATCATGGAACCCCAGACTATGTAGTCCAGGTTATCCTTCTTAGCTCTGGTTGCAAGCTCCACCGGACCTCTGATAGCTGTATCCTTATCCTCTGACTCATTCAGGAAAACAATATCCCGTTCCCGGAGCACATAAATCTTCTCAAGCTTTTTCCTGTTGGCCTTCCGGAGCATTCTCTTGTCCCTGGCGATAGTTGATTTCAAGGTGGTCTTGGCTTTCAGGTCACTCTCCTTGAAAAGAAGAGCATCATACTCCTGATAGCTTTTTGAAAGTGCCTTCTGGCATTCATCCACATATTCCTTCTTTATTGCTTCCCGCCTTGCAGCAATCTCCTCGTCGCTCATCCTGTGCTTCTTGATCACAGAAAGGCTGCGGTACACTGCGCCGCTCAGGATCTGGCTCATATACGGAGCATCCTCCTGGGTGCTGTTGCAGATAAGGTCGGTGACCAGCACATTCCATTGGCTGGAGGAATCCCTGAGCACCTTGTCCTCCACTCCGAAAGCAAAAAGAGGAATTAATATGAATGTAATAAGAAGCAGCTTCCTGAACATCGGAAAATCAGCTGTTCTCCTTGTTCTGCCAAAGCAGCTTAAGGTATTCTTCTATGAAGTAATCGATGTTTCCGTCCATTACGCTCTGGATATTGCCCACCTCGGCCTTGGTACGGTGGTCCTTGACCATGGTATAAGGCTGGAAGACATAGGACCGGATCTGGCTTCCCCAGGCCATCTCTTTCTTCTCCTGGGCATTCTTCTCCTTCTCTTCTTCCTGCTTTGCCTTGTAGTATTCATACAGTCTTGAACGGAGGACTTTCATTGCCATTGCCCGGTTCTTGATCTGGCTCCGCTCGTTCTGGCACTGTACTACAATGCCTGTCTCGAAGTGGGTTATCCGGACTGCGGAGTCGGTCTTGTTTACATGCTGGCCGCCGGCACCGGAGGAGCGGTAGGTATCGATTCTGATATCTTCCGGCTTTATATCAATCTCTATGCTGTCGTCGATGACAGGTGATACATAAACTGAAACGAAAGAGGTGTGCCGGCGGGCGTTGGCGTCAAAGGGGGATATGCGCACCAGACGGTGGATTCCAGATTCACATTTGAGGTAGCCGTAAGCATAGTCCCCCTCCACCTGTATGGTGACCGACTTGATGCCACCCTCGGCCTCCAGCAGGTCTGCAATTTCCACCTTGAAATTATGCCGCTCTGCCCACCGGGTGTACATGCGGTACAGCATGCTGGCCCAGTCGCAGGCCTCAGTTCCGCCGGCACCGGCGTGTATGGTCACGAATGCATTGCAGCCGTCGGTCTCTTCGCTGAACAGTGCCAGTGTGCGGAGCCGGCTGTATTCGTTTTTCATTTTTTCTATAGTTGATGCTATGTCGGCCTCAAAGGATTCATCCTTCTCTGCCATAGCCAGATCGTACAGGTCCACAGTATCATCAAGAAGCCTCTTGAGTTCTTTCCATGGGTTTATGAGATCCTTTTTCCTCTTTATCTCCCCCATGACCTTCTCGGCCTCTTCTCTGTTGTTCCAGAAGCCTTCCACTGCTGTCTTGGCCTCCAGGTCTGCTATCTCCTTCTCGATCCTTTCGGAGTCAAAGATGCCCCCAGGTTTCTAATATTTCATCTTTAAGCTGTGCAAGTTCCAGTTTATAATCTTCAAGCATATAAGCCTCCGATTATATATTACTGTAAAAATTAATATAAATCAATGAGATAATTATTAATACAAGGTGACGGTGCACTCTCTTCCGGACAACTGGGCCAATGCATAATGCCCTTCCCTGAAGGAGCCGGGGTTCACCACTGTGGTCTGCCCTATCCTGAATATGCCGGCAGCCTCATGGATATGGCCGCAGAGACACATCACAGGGCTGTTCTTGCGCAGATATTCGGTAAGCTTCTTGCTTCCCACATGCAGTGTCTTCATGACAGTGTCCCCAGCTCCGTACGGAGGCTGATGGGATACTATGATGTCAGGAGTCTCCTGGAAAGAACGGAGCACCTCCACCAGGTCGTTCTCGGACCAGGTGTTGGGTGTGGGCCGGGGTGTGTGGAGGGAGCCTCCGATACCAGCCAGCACATAGCGTTCCGAGCCCTTGCTGAAGGCAACGCTCCTACCTTGGATAGAAAGACCTTTTTCTAAAAGTATGCCATCAAGATCCGGGGTGTCGCAGTTGCCGCAGACCATATAGGTGGCCGGGTTCAAGGATGCCAGTTTTTCTGCCACCCTCAGCCCTTCCTCTGCAGGGAGGAACATGGTGAAATCCCCGGCACAGAGCACCAGGTCGGCCTCTGCCAATTTATCTTTTATAGAATCGAAATTGTCGTTGCCATGGATATCGGAGATAAGGAAAAGTTTCATGCATCCTCCCGGTAGAGCACAGAGTTCTTCTCGGTCTCGAACACCTCCACTCCTGCCATGCGGATACCGGAGGGAAGAAGGGTTTTAAGGGAATCGAAGATGTAACGGCTTATGTTCTCGGCACTGGGCTCCTGCTCCTTGAAGTAAGGAGTGCTGTTCAGGTCATGGTGATCCAGGGTCTCCAGCACACTCTTAAGGTGCTTTTTCAGAACTGAGAAATCTATGAGCATCCCCCCTTTGTCCAGATCTTTTCCTGAGACATAGACCTTGACCCTGTAGTTGTGGCCATGGGGATTCTCGCATTTGCCATGATAGTTCCTTAGGTAATGGGCCGCCGCAAACCAATCCTCGACACAGACTGTATACATTATTCCCTCCAAACCTTGAAGATTTCCACTAATATTGATAACATATTATCCATGAAAAAACTATCGGATTTGCTGAAACATTGCAATATTGATCAGGTGATCGGCGCTACAGATATTCCTGTTGCAGGAGTGACCTACGATTCACGCCGGGCAGGAAAGGATTTTGCATTCTTTGCCTTTGATGGAATCCATACTGACGGGAACAGATTCATAGGCTCTGCCATAGAAAACGGAGCCACTGTCATATTCTCCTCAAAAATGCCCCAGGAGCAGTCAGAAGGGGTCACCTATGTCACTTGCGGCAATATCCGGAGAACTATGTCGGCCTTTGCCTGCGCACTGTATGACGACCCGTCATCAAAGCTTAAAGTCATAGGAGTCACCGGAACAGACGGCAAGAGCTCATCAATTTATTTCCTCTATCAGATGCTCAACATGCTGGGAGAGAAGACCGGCTTTCTTTCCACTGTGGCATATTCCGACGGTGATTCGATAGCAAAGAATCCATACCGGCAGTCCACCCCTGAATCCTCGGAGGTGATGATGATACTGGACGAGATGGTGCAGAAGGGGTGCAGGTATGCAGCCCTCGAGTCCACATCCCACGGCCTTTCGGAACGGACCATGCGCCTTATCGACGTGAAGTACCAGGCCGGAATACTGACAAACATCACCCACGAGCATCTTGAGTTCCACGGCACCATAGAGAAATATGCAGACGATAAGGCCAACCTGTTCCGGAAGGCCAGTCTGTTCAACATAGTGAATGCGGCCGACAAGTTTGCACCTCATTTCACAGAGGTCTCCAAGGTGCCGGTCTACCGCTATGCACTGGATCCAAATTCAGCCAAAGATCTGGACATATATCCAACCGACATAAAAGCTGATAACAGCGGCACCGATTTCAAGCTGGTCTACGAAGGAAAGGCTTATCCATGCCGCATAAATATACCTGGGCTCTTCAATGTGGAGAACTTTATGGCCACTGCCCTGGCTGTGATCAAGATGACCGGAATTGCACCTGAGAAGGTGTTTGCCCTCAGCAGCTCCATCAAATCAGTGAAGGGAAGGATGGAAGTTGTGGATATGGGACAGGACTTTGATGTGATTGTAGATTACGCCCACACACCGGGAGCCTTCACAAAGCTGTTCCCTATGATGCGGGCATCCTGCAGAGGACGTCTTATGGCTCTCTTCGGATCGGCCGGTGAGAGGGATACCGAGAAGCGCCCTATCCAGGGTGAGATTGCCTCCAGATACTGCGACATACTTATTCTTGCGGACGAAGATCCCCGGGGCGAGACCAGCATGGGTGTAATTGACGATATTGCAGCGGGAGTTGTACCTGAGTTTGACAGGAAGAATCTTTATAAAATTCCAGACCGGACCCAGGCCATAGAGAAAGCAGTGTCACTGGCAAAGAAAGGAGATACTATACTTCTGCTGGGAAAAGGACACGAGTCCACCATCATCTATAAGGATGGACCGATTCCATGGGATGAGCGGACTATAGCTGAGCAGGCTTTAAAAAAGCTTAGATAATTCCACGCCTTGAGTTGGTAAGCCGGGCTCTGAGCCTGGTTATGGCCTTGGTATGCAGCTGTGACACCCGGGATTCGGTGACATCAAGAACCTTGCCGATTTCCTTAAGAGTAAGCTCTTCGTAATAGTACAGAACCAGCACCTTCTGCTCCTTCTCGGGAAGCTCCTTGATAGCTTCGGCAATAACCCGCTTCATCTCTGCCTTCTCCACTATCACATCAGGATTCAGGCTGGAAGGAGCCTCAAGGCTGTCCATAAGGGAGATCTTGTCATCCCCTTTATTGTTGCTTCTTAAATCATTCAGGGAAAGGATAGAGGTACAGCTGACTTTAAACACAGCTTCCCGGTACTCCTCGGTAGAGATTTTAAGACAATCAGCCACCTCTTCGTCTGTAGCAGAGCGTCCCAGCTTCTCCTCGGTTATGCGGACTGCCTCCTCTATCTCACGGGCCTTCTGCCGTACGGAACGGGGCACCCAGTCCAAGGTTCTCAGCTCATCATATATTGCACCTCTGATACGGGTTATGGCATAGGTCTTGAACTTGACATTCTTATCCGGCTCGAACTTCTCCACCGCATCCAGAAGTCCTACAATACCGCAGTTCACCAGGTCTCCGAAATCCACGCTGGGAGGCATTCCGATAGAGAGCCTGCCTGCCACGAATTTTGCCAGAGGCGCATATTTGCTTACGATATAATTCCTAAGCTCGATAGATTTTGTTTTTTTATATTCAGCCCAGATTCTCTGTTCTTCTTCCGGGTTTTCTACAACTGGTTTTTTATATTTCATATTACCTCACTATACTGCATCAAATCCTTCAAGAAATTCAAGCACTCTCTCGCTTTTCGCAACCTCTATCCCGGAGGTCACCTTCTGTCCCACGGTTATGTAGGCCAGGCTCTTTCCTGTCTGCTGCAGAGCACTTATAACATTTCCCGCATGATATGTCTCGTCCATCTTTGTACAGATGACAGCATCAAAGTTCAGCATATTGAACTGTCCTATAATCTCAAACAGATCAGATGCCTTGGTAGTTGCACTTACAGCAAGAAGTTTCTCCACATCCCGGCCGCAGCCGCCCAGAATATCGCCCACTCCTATCAAAGCCTTTGAATCCCGGGGATTGCGGCCAACTGTATCTATGATTATCCTGTCTGCCTTTGAGCTCCAGAACTCAATCTGCTGTCTCATTCCTGCAGGATTTCCCACAGAAGCAACAGGAATATTCATTCCCGCCGCCAGAGCAGTGATCTGAGCATCGGCCCCGATCTTATACTTGTCGGTGGAGATTATTCCCACCCGTTTTCCGGCCTTTAGATGACTGGCCGCAAGCTTTGCCACCGCTGTGGTCTTGCCTACTCCGGAAGGCCCTATAACAGCAGTTACCGCAGGAATATAAAGTTTTTTACTCTGATATGTGGCAATATCACTGCAAATCATATCCCGGGTCTGCTTGATCACATAGCCCCAGCTTTTAAGACTTTCCTCGTGGCATGATTTTTCCAGTGCCGAAGTTATCCGGCGGATATATGACGATGAGAAATCGTTTTTCTCAAGGAGCTCCGAAAGCTTCTTCAAGGTCTCGGGAACTGTATCGGAAACTCTGTTCTGGAATACGGAATCGCTTACATAGCCTGTGACGCACCACCCCTCTCTCTTGCCGAAGCCAAGGATGCCGCCAAGCATCACCTTCTTACGGTTCATGATGTGGATATGCTGACCATATTTCTGCCGGATACTGTCCAGAAGAGCATTGTAATCCAGCCCGGATTCCTCAAAATATTCCATCAGTTGTTATCCTGTATCTCCAACTGTCCATGGAATTCATTCTGAACTCCATCAGCAAGTTCCAGCACCGACATGACACAAAGCTGCGGCACTGCTCTTTTAACCACCGGCCTTGACTGCTCCATGCACAGAAGCACAGGCTTGAAGCCCTTTGCCCTTATCTCTCCAGCAAGCTTAAGTGCCGCATCGGAAAGCTTTTTCTCAAGATTTATATCCAAAGTCTTAGATTCTGAAATAACCTGCTCCAGTTCTGGAGAGAGGCTGATAACATGCAGCTTCCGGTCCTTGGAAAGCTGTGATGCTGTGATCTGGCGGGCCAATGCCTGCCGTGTCTTTTCGGTGAGGAACAAGATATCCTTTGACTTGGGTGCAGCATCGCACAGCGCCTCTAATACAGTGACCATATCCCGGACAGAGACCTGCTCCTTAAGCAGATTCTGAATCACTTTATGAATCTCGCCCAGGGAAAGAAGTCCTCTGACCTCCTCTACAACTGCAGGGGCACTCTTTGCGGTCTCCTCAAGCATTGCAGAAAGCTCCTGCCTGCCCAAAAGTGTGGGAGCATTCAACTTTACCACCTCGGTAAGGTGGGTGATGATAAGAGATGGAACATCAGAAATAAAATAGCCTTTTGCCTTTGCAGATTCCTTTTCCTCTTCGGATATCCAATAGGCACGGCTGCCCGATACAGGCTCCTTGACAGGCTCTCCCTCAAGAGCAGGACACACTCCGTCAAAGTCAACAGCAAGATATCTTCCCATCCGTACAGATGAGCGGTCTGCCTCTATATCTCTTATTTTTATGGAATATTCCGACCTGCCCAGCTTAAGATTATCCTTGATCCGCACCTTGGGAGCAGTAAAGCCCAGCTCAAGGGCAACCTGGTTCCTGAGTCCTGTTATCCTGTCAAGGAAATCATTCTTGCCGCTTACCAGCGGAATCAGAGCTGCTCCGAACTCCAGCGACACAGGGTCCACTTTCTGCACAGAAGGAATTGTGACAGTACGCTCCCTCTCCTGTTTTTCCTCTGGACTGCTGTCAGAACTTTCCCCTTCTTTGGCTGAGCCTATATCCTGACGCATCCTTAAGCCTGACGCAAATGCAATTACAGCCAGAGGGACAAGGACAAACCAGGCTCTGTGGAATCCAGGGACTATGGAAAGGAACAGTGCAAAGAATCCTGCAATCAGGAACACACCAGGCTCTTTGGCAAACTGTCTGGAGAACTCGGATGCAAAGCTGTCGGTGGAGACAGACCGGGTGACAATCATTGCTGTTGCAGTTGAGATAAGAAGGGCCGGGAACTGGGTTACAAGACCGTCACCTATGGTAAGTGTCGTATAGTTCCTTACCGCATCTCCGAAAAGCTCATTCTTGAAGCAGATGCCGACTATAAGACCGCCGAAGATATTGACCAGGGTTATAAGGATTCCAACCTTTACGTTACCTGATACAAACTTGGATGCACCATCCATGGCAGAATAGAAATCCACCTCCTGCCGCAGGGCAGCTCTTCGTCTCATTCCCTCCTCGGCTGTTATGGCACCGCTGGAAACCTGGGAATCGATGGAGAGATTCTTCTGAACCATGCTGTCCAATGTAAACCTGGCAGCAACCTCGGCAGAACGGGTGGCACCTCGGGTTATTACAATCAGCTGAACTGCTATGAGTATAACGAATATGATGATTCCGATAACCAGGGACTCGCTGCCGGCGCCTCCTACTACAAACCGGGAGAAGGCCCTTATGATGCGGCCGTCAAAGGCAGCTCCCTTGAGAAGGATAAGACGGGTGGAAGATATATTGAGCCCCAGTCCGAATACAGTGGCTATAAGAAGAAGTGTGGGGAATATGGAGAATTCAGAGGGCTTTTTCGAATAGAGGACCATAAGGATTATAGCAAGGCTGCCCATAAGATTAAGGGCCATAAAAGCATCCAGAAGCGGAGTCGGAAGCGGTATAAGCATCATAGCTATGATCACTATGATTCCTATTGCTACGAAATAGTCTTTCCTGCTTTTTCCTCTATTGCTACTCATATTATCTCCTCAGCATATCCTTTACAACAGGATCTCCACTCTCCTGCTTCATCTCCTCAAGCACTTCCCGCCGGGTCATCTTAAGGGACTCGGCATAGAATATCCGCTCAAATATATATTCAACCACAGCCAGAGCCAGAAGTGCCAACGCCACTTCCGCCATTATCCTGACCGCCATGAATGCAAGTATCTTGGCGCTGCCCTCCAGCCTGCTGTCCACCATTGCACACAGCTTTGGCAGCTCTGCCCTGATACCGAAAAACAGAACAAATGCCGCAGCAACAGTCTTGATCAAGGCATGCCCCAGCTGGAAGCCGGTACGCCGGCTGCTATGCTGCCGCCGCAGGCGGTCCCACCGGAACCGCAGGGGTTTCCAGGAGAACTGGAAACCCACCTGGGCAAGCTCTGCTGTCAATGCAGCAGCAAACACAACTGAAAGCAGAGGCAGCACTGCCTTGCAGAAGCTGCCCAGGGCGGCGGCAGCAAGTCTGGCATAACTGCCATCATCCAGGGCTGCGAACTCCACACAGCGGCCTAAAAGCCATTCAAGCTCTGCAACCATATATCGCCCCCAGAAAATCATAAACACCACTGCGGCCAGTACTGACACCACAGCTGTAAGCTCGCCGCTCCGGGCAACCCTGCCCTCCTGTCTGGCCTTCTTGATCTTGCCGGGGGTGGCTTTTTCTGTCCTGCCCTCATCCTCGGGAGCATAGATGTCCATATCGGTCATGAGGCGCCTCCCGCTTTAAGAAGATCAGAAACAGCATAAAAGCCGTAATCAATGAAACGTCCCAGACTGTCCATGAGAACAGGCAGAACCAGAGCCAGTGCAAGGAGCCCGACTCCCATGAACACAGGCCATGCTCCCGGGAAAAAGTTTATCTGGGGAGTAAGCTTTGCCAGAAGCCCAAGAGCCAGTGTCATAATCAGAAGCACTCCTATAACAGGAAGAGCCATCACCACAGCCTGGGCAAACATCTGGGCAAGTCCGGTGGCAAGAAGCTTTGTCATCCCATGCCTGCAGTTCAGTATATCAAGGGCTGTCATGGATCTGAACGATGCGCTTACTCCTATATAGAACACCTTATAGAAGCCTGCAGCTGTGACAAAGACTGCCATGGCAGCCACATCCATAAGGTTTTCTGTCTCTATCCTTATAGTCAGCATACCGGAGACAGAGGCACAGACTGCATAGATAATCTGCAGGAAGAATCCTATGACCACACCGATAAGAGCCTCACCAAGCAGCATAACCCAGAACACAAGCCCATCAAGGCTGCTGTCATATCTTTCCACCAGAGCAGGAGCAGCTACATAGGCGGTAAGGAGAGCAAGAGCTGCCTTCACTGCCACCGGCAGGCTTCGGCTTCCCAGGAGAGGAGCCGAGAGAACAAGGGCAAAAACCCGGGCAAATACCAGGAAATAAAGCTGCGGGTGTTCTCCGATCCAGGCCATGACTCTACCTCACCATCCTTGGAATAAGACGGAATATCTCCAGAGCAAACTGCTGCATGGAACCGAACATCCATGCTCCGAAAAGGAGCACCACAACAAGCACAATCAGAATTTTAGGAACAAATGAAAGAGTCTGCTCCTGCACCGAGAACGCTGCCTGGATTATGGAGATGACCAGTCCCACCAGAAGGCTGGCAAGAAGAATGGGGGCAGATACCAGAAGAACCTGTCCCAGGGCGTGCCGTAATAAATATGCAGCTGTTCCTGTATCCATCTTCCACCTCTACATCACAAAGCTTGAGAGAAGCTGACCCACAATCAGATTCCAGCCATCCACCAGCACAAAGAGAATAAGCTTGAAGGGCAGGGATACCATTGCAGGGGGGACCATCACCATGCCCAGGGACATAAGGGCAGATGCCACAATCATATCTATAACTATGAACGGAATGAAAAGCAGTATTCCGATCTTGAATGCTATTGTAAGCTCGTTGAGGGCAAAGGCAGGAACCAGCACATAAGTGGGCACCTCTGACAGGTTGGCAGGTTTCGGGAGCCCCCGCATGCTCATGAAAAGCCTTATGTTGTCCGGGTGTGCTTTAAGCTGGTTGTACATGAAAAGCCTCAGAGGCTGCTCTGCTCTGGAATACATCTCCTGGGCATCGATCTGCTCTTCGGAGAAAGGCTTGAAGGAATCGTTGTAAATATTCTCAAAAACAGGCCACATGACAAAAAGTGTAAGGAATATGGCCAGCCCCAGGATAAGCTGATTCGGAGGGGTGTTCTGCAGCGACAGGGAACGCTTTACAAAATCCAGCACCACTGCAATCCTGATAAAGCAGGTCGTAAGAAGCAGCACCGATGGGGCAACTGCAATAACAGCCAGAAGCAGCAGAAGTTTTATGGACGATGCCATCTCCTTGTTGGAGCCCGATTCCTTGACATTTATCTCTATGGACGGGATAGATACACCATCCTTTTTTTCTGTCTCCTGAGCACACGCAAAGGCAGGCAGCAGTATTGCAAGCACAAGAATCAGCAGAATAATCTTTCTCATTGCTCCTGCTCCTTCTTATCCAGCTCTGCCAGAAGATTCACAGAATGATCTGATGTGCCCACCAGGAACCGACGCCCCTCAACTTCTATGATCTGGACCATTCTTCCGGGGGCCAGCACTTTGGTTGCCTCTATCTTTATCTGCTTATCGTCTGCCTGGGTAAACTTAGGATTCACTTTCTTAAGAAGATGGAGCACCCCATAGACAGCACCTATGATCAATGCCAGGACAAGAAGTGTCCGGAGGAAGTCCCAAGCCCCGAAAGAAGCTCCCGGGGCAGTGCCTGCCCCATTGGTGTCCGGTATGACAAGATCCTGCTCTGCAGGTGTTGCAGACACTGCAGTCGCACATATCAAAAAGAGTGAGATAATAATAAGTACCGAAATGTTTTTCACGTCCCCTCCCAGAGATTTAAAACATATCTTGAATCAGAGCAGCTTCTTTATACGCACTCCTAATCTTTTATCTATCACAATCACCTGCCCCTCGGCCTTAGGCTCTCCTGCCACCAGAAGAGGCACAGGACTCTGAGGCTTCCGGTCCAGCACCAGCACATCCCCTGAATCCAGAGCAAGGACATCCTTCCAATGACGCCGGACCCTTCCAAGGAGTGCAGAGACAGCCGGTGTTCCTGTATCCTGCCCTTCGTACCTGCAGAGGATGCTCACAGCCACACAATCGCCTACTGCACCGCTCTGTGCCAGGCAGATAGCTTTTTTACCAGCCCTTACCACAAGACCACCCTGAGGCGGTGCCACACAGACAACATCACCTATTCCCAGCCTTCCGGCCTCTTCAACATCCAGACCGGAACTGCCCATCTCCACCGACAGAAGAACATTCCCATCAGCATCAAAGGCATTCTTAAGCACACTCTCCACCGCATCCAGATCGGAATCCGGAATGCAGATATACATCTTGCGCCAGCTCTTTTCCCAGCTTACATCCAGCACTGCCAGAAGCAGGGATTCCTTCCCGGACGGAAAACCGGACTCGGAAAAGTACTCTGCCATCTTATCCTGCACAAGATCTTTTTCAGATCCCCATCGCCATAAACTGTTGAGGCAGCCTGACAGCTTCTCCATAAAGGAGGCTGCCACAGCCTGCTCCACATCGGAGAAAGGCCTGTTCTCCACAGAAGTCTTTCCATCGCCTCCCAGAAGAGTATCCAGCACGGAAAAGGCAAGCTGCCGTTCCAGGACAACAGCTATAGCACAGCCGGAGCCATGCAGTACCGCAGCAGGTGATGTAAGAACTGCATCCGAAAGTTCAGAGGCAGGAGAGGAAGATATTTCCTCCACCTTGACAACTGCCCGCTTTCTGAGCGCTCTTGTAAGCAGATCTGAACAAGTTGAGGCAAATGCATTAATGAAATCAGAGACTGCTGTCCGCATATTTGGTAAATATTTTATCAAATATAAAGTAAATTTGCAAACATTTTTATTAATATTTTATATAGGAGAATCAGGCAAAGGCATCCAGAAGAGCGGAACCAGTCTCAGGATACATGACTTTAAGCCACTTTTCTTTCAGGTCGGAGGCTGCAGAATGATGCTCTGCACAGCTCTTCTCCTCTTCGCCCACATGGATGTTCAGAGATGATATGATATAGTTATTTTTCTTGAAACGGTAGAGGAAATCGTAGAATTCCTCCTCGAAAAGATGCCGGATCCGGTCATTTGCCACCGAAACATCCACTGCCAGGCGGTTTCCGTCAAAATGCAGATCCATTATCACCACCTCAAGGCCGGTGCATCTGAAAGCCAGCTTCATGGTGCGGATTTTCTCATCCTGCATGGCTATGTCCAAGATTTCCATCATATATTTTTTATCGTGCGGAAATGCCTTTTTCTTTAGTTGTCAAATGGGAACTTTTATACTACATTTGACTCAGGAGGGAGATATGGAGACTAAAGTCGCTCTTATTGCAATAATTGTCTCTGACAAGGAGGCAACAATCAAGCTGAATGAAGTGCTTCACGAGTCAAGTGAATACATTATCGGCAGGATGGGAATCCCCTACAGGAAGGAAGGAATCTCCCTTATAAGCATAGCAGTGGATGCACCGATGGACAAAATAAATGCCATAACCGGGAAATTGGGTGCTATCGCTGGAGTGAATGCAAAGACTGTATATCCTCAGAAGAACTGCTGACCTGGTGCGTTTTCCTCTTTCTTTTGAGATAAAAGATACTGGAATCCACTGTCCCTTTTGAGACTCCCAGGACCTGGGCCAGATCCTGATGCGTAACAAGACATGAAGCTTTTGCCGCAATCTTTTTAGAGATCCGCTCAATCCGGTCCCGGAGCCGTTGCATCCTCTCCTCAAGCCAAAGACGTTTGTCCGGGTCGGGTTCATTCATGATCTTATCCTGAATCACAAGAAGCTGAAAAAACCAACCGCTTTTCTTTTCCCTCAGCCGCCTCAATTCTTCCCTTTTCTGCAGCACCTTCTCCTTGACCGCCATGCAACATCTGTTTATGTAGTCTATGCTGTACCCTGTGGAAGCGGAAATCTGGGCTATGGAATCGTCATCAAGCCTGTCAGGATCGGAAAGAGCCAGGAAGAAAAGCCTCTGCTTCGTCCTCCCCAATCCTGTCTTCCTCTTATAGACTGCAACCGGTTCTTTTATCTCATAATTAAAGTCATCTCGGATTTTATATAATGAACTTTCATCCTCAAGGGATCCTGCTGCACACATCCTGCAGAACACCTCTTCCTTAAGCTCTTTTTCACGCCTCTTTTTAAGGAATGAATTCATCTGGTGCTTAAGTGATACATTAAGGTATGCTTCAAAGGGCAAGCCGGAGAAAACAAAGGAATCTGCCATCTTTTTCAGACGATGATGCACAAACACAAAAAAATCGCTGCAGCGGTCCTGGTCCCAATGTTTAGTCCGCCGCGGATAATCGTAGACATAAAGACTTATGTAGCCGGAGATAGATTCATAAGATACTATCCCCTGCTGATAGCTGATGACCATGTCGGTCAAAGTCTGTTCGGATGGTTTTTTATTTCTCCTTCACAAGAAGATGTAATAAAACAGTAAAGCCGAGGGGAGAATTTTGTCAACCTTTTTTTTCAATTTTCCGGCGGAGGGCATTGGCTATGACAGAAAGGATTCCAGAGTCCACCATATCTCCCAGGTACATAGCCCGGAGAACCTCCTTCTGAAGGGGCATTCCGTACTTCTCAAGCACGCTCTGGCTTTTCTCGTATCCGAGGCAGTGGAGCACCGGGGCAATGACTGCAGGAGGTTCATCTTTAATAAGATTATAAAGGAAACCGCTTTCTAAATCCTTAAGAAAATCAAGCGGTGTGGACCTCTGGGCAAAGGGAGCATTCAAAAGGGCTAAACGCCATATTTCATTCTTCTTCATATCACTCCTTGAACTTGTCAGGAAGATGGATTATCTCCCGTGGTTTGCTTCCATTAGGAGGGCCTATTATGCCCCTTGCCTCCATCTCCTCGATAAGACGGGCTGCCCTGTTGTAGCCTATGGAAAGACGGCGCTGGAGATATGAGGCAGAAGCCTTGCCTGTTTCGGCAACTACAGCAAGGGCCTTGTCCATCAGGTTGGCATCGCTGTCGGCACTTCCGCCGCCAGAACCGCCGCCGAAGGAAAGATCCATGCTCTCCTCCTCGTCATCGTGGAAAATAATATCATCGATATAGTCAGGTTCGCCTGTCTTCTTGACCTCGGCCACAAGCCGCTCCACCTCTTCGTCGGAAAGGAATGCGCTCTGGATACGGGTCAAGTTGGGGGTCCATGAAGGCTTGAACAGCATATCGCCCTTGCCCAGGAGCATCTCGGCACCAGGTTCATCCAATATAACTCTGGAGTCGGTGTAGCTGGATACCATGAAGGCAATTCTGGAAGGAATGTTTGCCTTGATGACGCCGGTTATGACATCCACCGAAGGTCGCTGGGTAGCCAGGACCAGATGGATTCCTACAGCTCTTGCCTTGGCAGTAAGACGTGAAACAGCAGGCTCCAGCTGCTTGCTGGAAGTGAGCATAAGGTCGGCAAACTCATCTATTACAACCAGGATATAGGGCAGCGGGTCGGCAAGGAAATCGGAAGTCTTGATCGCTTTGTTGAAACCTTCTATATTCCTGACTTTAAGCTGGTCCAGGAGACTGTAACGTCTCTCCATCTCGTCTATGCAGTACTGAAGGGCTTGGAGCGCCTTCTTTGGATCGGTGATCACAGGAGTAAGCAGGTGCGGTACATCATTGTAGATCTTAAGCTCAACAACCTTCGGATCCACAAGAATCATCTTTACCTCGTCAGGACGCTTCTTGTAAAGGATGGTGGAGATAAGGGAGTTTACGCACACCGACTTTCCGCTTCCAGTGGTTCCTGCAATAAGAAGATGAGGAGTCTTGGCCACATCCACCACCTGCGGATCGCCCTCTATATCACGGCCAAGGATGAAAGGTACGGCTGCCTTGTCCAAATCAGGGTTCTTTACAGAGATAAGCTCTCTGAAACCTACGATATTACGCTTCTGGTTAGGTATTTCCACTCCCACTGCCCTCTTGCCCGGGATAGGTGCAACTATGCGGACACTCTGGGCCGCCAGGTTGAGGGCTATATTGCCTGACAGATTGGCAATCTTGGAGACATTGACTCCAGATGCAGGCAGGATCTCGAACATGGTGATTACAGGACCTTTCTTGATGCTGATTATCTGGGCCTCTATCTTGAATTCCTTAAGGGTCTCCAGCAGTATCCTGGCATCCTCCTTGGTCTCTTCGGTCACTACAAAGCTTGAGGAATCTCCATGATCCTCCAGGACATTCTCTATAGGAATCTCGTATTTTACAGCTCTTTTACGGGGTGCAGGAGCCGGCTTCCTGACAGGCTTAGGATCAGGCTTCTGCTCTTCCTCATCCTCACCCTCTATCTCAATGCTGATCTCAGAGTCATCATCAATCTCATCATCAGCCTCATCATCTTTTTCCACTTCAGGGACAATCTCAGGCTCAAGGTCGATCACAGGCTCTTCCTCATCATCCAGAGTGATCTGCTCATCAGGCTCCGAAAGACGGTTCAAGCCAAGGCTCAGGTATTCCGGGGTATGAACTTCCTCTTCTGCCGGTGTCTCTTTCTCAGCCGGTTCAGATTTTACTTCCCTGAAATCAAGAATCTCTTCCTCTGGCTTTTCATCTTCATACTCTTCTTCATCATCTTCATCGTCATCATCTCTGCTGAAAGGATTGAGCTTCGCAAGGTTAAAGTGCGGCATTCTGAAGGCAGGCAATCTGAACTTGAATCTGAAACCTCTGAATCCTGCGATCACGGCAATTCCATACAGCTCTATCAAAAGTGCCATGGCAATAAGGACTGCCACAAAATATTTAAGGGCTCGGGTCCAGAGAAGAACCCGGAGAAATGCCGCCAATGTCAGGAATGGGGCGATAGTAGCCATAAGGACATAGATAACTTTGCGGCTGAAATGGGGAAGAAGGAGGTACACAGCACAGAAAATCAGATATGCCGGGATATAGTAGGAAGCCCACAGGAACCGGAGTAAAAACCATTCTCCCACAGACACAAAAACAGGAACAGCTATTCCATGACCGGCAAAAAACATAGCCAGTGCCAGAAGTATTCCAGCGCAGAAAAGAACGCTGGCTGCAATAACGGTAAATCTTGATTTAGTCACACTTCCTCCCGAAAGACTACACTTTATTATCGGCAGAAAGAAAAAGTATTTTAGTATTTATTTATTAATAGGGATAATCAGAGTGGTGCCTGAAATGAGCTTGTCTGGACTTTCAAGTTTATTCTCGGATGCAATGCGTCTGTACATATAAGGATCCTTGCAGAAATCCCGGGCCAGCGACCAGAGGGTGTCCCCGTATTTAACGGTATAGCGGATATATTCCTGAGCCGGTGCAGGGGTTGCAGCAAGTTCCGGTTCTGATACCGGAGCTGGTGGCGGAACTGGAACTGGAACTGGCTCTGGCTGCGGAACAGGAACAGGGGTAATCTGTGGCTGTGGCGCGGGAGCCGGCTCTGGAGCAGGAGCTTCGGCATATCCAGGAAGATCCCGGACACAAGGGGCAGAAATCATATTGTAGAGCAGCATTCCTGTCACAAAAGCCATCATCAAGAGCAGCATAACCATCATGACCTGGAGACTTCTTATTCCCTTTACTGCAACTGGAGCTGGTTCAGGCTCACATCTCTTTTCTGCACATACCTGTCCTGCCGCAGGAATAATTCCCGGGAGCCGGGTCTCAAGTTCATCCTTCCCGCCGCCCCTGAGATCTGTGGCAACAGCCCTGATCTTTCTTCCATCGGTATCTACAAAAAGCTCGATCTCGGAATCGCCGGCATCATCATAACCTATAGGATCAAGGAACAAGGACCCTATATGATATCCATCCTTATCATCTGAGGAATTGTATCTGAACAGGTCAATCTTAGCTTTTTTCTGGTTCCTGTTGGCAGGAGAGAGAACTACCCTCTTCTTCTCGGGACCATCGGAGCAGATTGAGAAAAATGTGCTGTCGGCCAGTCGTATTCCAATCATTTTTCTTATTTTACACCTAATAATTAATTTTAGCAATCTATTGTCAATCAGAGTACTTTTTTATATCATCAGAGTAACTTAAGGATGGAAAATCTATGATTAAAATCAATGAAAACTATAAGAAGCTCCAGGCTTCATATCTTTTCTCCGACATTGCAAAGCGGGTTGCCGCATTCCAGAAAGAGAACCCCGATAAAGAAGTCATCAAGATGGGAATAGGCGATGTGACCCTGCCCCTGGCAGATGTCTGTTTAAAAGCTTTCCATAAGGGCGTGGATGACCTTGCCGACAAAGCGACATTCAAGGGATACGGTCCCGAGCAGGGATACGATTTTCTCCGCAGTGCCATTGCAGAGCACGATTTCCAAAGCCGCGGAGCCAATATAAGTGCAGATGAGATATTTGTAAGCGACGGCGCCAAATGCGACACAGGAAACTTCCAGGAGCTTTTCTCAGCTGATGCGGTCATAGCAGTTCCAGACCCGGTCTATCCTGTTTATGTCGACACCAACGTTATGGCAGGCCGCAGCGGCGACTTTGTGAACGGCAGATACAGCAATTTCATCTACCTTGATTCCACCGAGGCAAACAACTATGTACCTGACCTGCCCTCAAAGAAGGCAGATGTGATCTACCTGTGCTTCCCCAACAACCCTACCGGAGCAACAGCCACCAAGGAGCAGCTTAAAAAATGGGTGGACTACGCCAAGGCCAACAAGTCCCTGATTCTGTTCGACGCAGCCTACGAATGCTTTATCCGCAATCCTGAGCTGCCAAAATCTATTTTCGAGATTCCAGGAGCCGACGAGGTTGCTGTGGAGTTCCGCAGCTTCTCCAAGACAGCAGGTTTCACCGGGGTACGGTGCGGTTTCACCGTGGTGCCAAAAAAATGCAAAGTATATGATGCAGAGGGCAAAGAGGCTTCGCTCCACGCAATGTGGAACAGACGGCATACAACCAAGTTCAACGGCGCGTCCTACCCTGTGCAGTGTGCCGCAGCTGCCTGCTACACACCGGAGGGGCAGGCTCAGATCAAAGAAAAGACCGACTATTATCTGGGAAATGCAGCAATTATCAAAAAAGCAATTGTGGATCTTGGCTACAGCTGCACCGGTGGCGACAACTCACCTTATGTATGGGTCAACACAAAGACAGATTCATGGAAATTCTTCGACAGGCTGCTGCATGAATGCGGCATAGTCTGCACACCTGGAAGCGGTTTCGGCAGCTGCGGTCAGGGCTATGTGCGGTTCAGCGCCTTCAACTCCAGAGAGAACACCCAGAAGGCTATGGAGAAACTGTCAAAGCTGCTTAGATAAATACTTAAAAAGCAAAAAAAGGGCTCCCCTTCCGGGAGCCCTATGTCCTGTTTCAGGACCAAACTTCAGACTATTACTATCTTTTTCAGCCGTTGATGATCTGTGCAGGGCACAGGCGGTACATCTCGTAACTGCCTGTCTCATATGCCTTCTGGAGGAAGGAACCATTCACTGTGATGTCCTGGAGGACACCGCATTCGTTGAACATCCGGTACATCTCAATCACATTTGCTGTGTCAAAGCCGGTCAGGTCCAGACTTGCGAGGGAGCGGCACTTCTGGAACATACAGCTCATGTCCACTACAGATGCTGTGTTGAGATTTGTGCAGTCAATGCTTACAACTTTGGTGCAGCCGGAGAAGAAGAAGACCATGCTGGTAGGATTCCAGTCCCGGCAGGACTCATCGAAGGATGCTGTCAGGAAACCTGATGTTGCCCATGGTGAGCCTTTCACGCCGTAGCCATTGGAGCTGACTTCGTATACCTTGCCTTCTGTCTCGTGATTCTTGTCATCATAGTAGAAGGTGAGGTGTGTTCCCCTGAGGACTGCTTTTGCACAAGGGCCGCTGATTACTGTGGAT
>CADAEX010000005.1:0-5538 GCA_902787125.1 uncultured Spirochaetaceae bacterium | reverse complement strand
AAGCCTCTGCCTTTACAGATGCTGCATCGTATGTGTCTGATCCACCTGCTGCGTTGCATGAGCAGAATGCCGCTGCCATAACCAGTGCCACCACCATCATCTTTACTGTCTGTCTGAAGTTTGTCATTTTTTTAATCTCCTTTTTCAGTAACGTTTCACCAACGTTTCCGTTTACACTACCAACATTACTACACCGTTACTAAGTTGTCAATAGTAACGTAAAAGAAATTTTGAAAAAATGTGAAACTTTTCTATAAATACCTATAATACAAGCATTTAGCAATTCAGAAATTTTATAGAAACTGGGTAGAAATAGCAGGATATTACCAATGGGTACCAACATTGGTGAGCGATTTCTATTATTTATTTAACATCTTCTCGCTTTTCGCCACAACAAGAACCAACACGAGAACACCGAATACCCCGACAGGAGTTGCAAGCATATCGACAATAGGATCAATACCGATCACCATTCCCAGTGCATCAACCGGACAGCCTGACATGATAAGAAGTGAAGACAGGATAATTATACTTACACCTGGTATTCCGGGCATAGCCAGCACAAGGATAACTGTTGACAGAATCACAGAAAGAACTTTAGAAAACGGCATCTCTATGCCATAAATATTTGCCAAGGATAATACCGCAGTAGGAATATATATGCACAAAGTGCTTTTGCATAATGTCAGTCCTACAGGAATACCAAACTGATACAGGCTTGTGGCGACTCCCAGATTTTTTGCAGCCAGCATTGTATCCGGCATTGAGGCAATGCTTGACGAGGTTGTGAAAGCAGTTATCAGCATCTGCATAGATTTTTTAAGCACCAGGAATGGATTGAATCCCTTTGCAAAAAGAATAATGACAAAGAACAGAGCCAAAATCAGGTTAGCAGAAACAGCAGTACAGAATATTCCCAGGACAGACAGCAGTCCCTTGGAACCTGTCATAATAATCATAGAGGAAATTGAACAGAAAATAAAAACAGGAAGAAGATTGATGAATAATCCGATTATCTTCATAAAAAGCCTGTTGAGCTCATCAAAGACAGAAGAAACAATTTTAATCCTGCATGCTCCGCATGCCACACCGACCAGGACTGCCAGAACTATCAGCTGAACCATATTACCTTCTGCAAAGGGCCGTACTATATTGTTAGGCACCACATCTGTCAGGACGTTCTTTATCGACAGGACCTTGCCCTGGGTTGCGGCAGATGGAGCAAGAGCAGCACTTAAATGACTTCCTGTTCCGGTCTTGAACAAATACACCGCTGCATACCCAATGAAAGAGGAAAAAATCAGGATGACAACAAAAACAGCAAACAGCTTGAGACCAACCCTCTTTATCCCTGCCATGCTGTCTGCCTGAGTAAAACAGGTTACTATAGAAAAGAAGACAACTGGTACTGCACACATCTTGAGACCATTCATAAATATGGTGCTGAATGACTGGAAAATGTTCTCATTGACAAAGCTGCAGAACTGCTCCGGCAGTAAATATTTCATGACAGTTCCTGTGACAATTGCAAGAATCATTGCAGTCAATATCAGGTACAAATTGAAATACTGGGAACGGAAGACATTCAGCCTTACACTGTTGAAATGCCTGGAGTGCCGGTAGCTTATTTTGTCGCCAAGGGACCGGAGGATAATACTCTGAATAGCTTCGGCCGAACTTTCATCATTTATGCCACTCTCAAGATCCGGCCCCACCATAAATTCAAATTCATCTCCAGGCACCTGCATATCTATGCTTATGTTGCCTAAAAACTTATTAATACTTACAGATATGTAATTCCTTTCCGAAAAATCACTATGCTCAATCAGCCTGACAAGAACTTCTTCGCTCATCAGCTCGGCCCGCATAGTCTCTTTCGAACTCAGCTTAAATCCTTTAAGGCTGGTTTGAATAAATTCCAGGACTTCCCCAATGGTTTCCTGGCCTTTCATATCAAATCTCTTCTGCATCCCGTTGACCTTTCTCTGCCCTTGATTATTGCTTGTTTCTTCTATAAAATCAATAGCATGAAAGATGCGACAAAGGATGCTTCCGGATTTGTCCTGCTCTCTGATTACGTGCCGGATATCGTACAGGAGATCCGCTACTATTCCACATACAACTTCATCGGCGACAGAATAGACGGCTACGAAGAACCCTGCGCTTTTCTGACAAGGGAGGCTGCCCGGGCGCTTAAGGCTGTGAGCAATGAGCTTGTTTTAAGCGGCTACCGCCTCAAGGTGTTCGACGCCTATCGCCCCGCCACTGCTGTAAAGCACTTTGTGATGTGGGGTCTTGAGGATCAGGACATAAGGATGAAGCAGATCTTCTACCCTGACCTGCAGAAGCAGGAGCTTTTCGAGAAAGGCTATATCGCAACCAAGTCCAGCCACAGCCGTGGAAGCGCCGTGGATCTGACCCTGCTGGACATGAGTACAGGGAAAGAGGTGGACATGGGAAGTCCCTTCGATTTCTTCGGTCCCATCTCCCACCCGGACTACACCGGGATAACAGAGGAGCAGTTTGCAAACCGCATGTTCCTGCAGAAGGTCATGATAAGGAACGGCTTCAAGCCTCTGGACTGCGAATGGTGGCACTTCATGCTGGCCGACGAGCCCTACCCCGACACCTGCTTCACTTTTCCCGTGGCTTATGACATATTGAAATAGAGGACAGCAATGAGGCGTATTCCACTTTTATTCCTTTTACCTCTTCTCCTTATCTGCGGCTGCAGAAAAAATCAGGTGGAGATGCCCAACCCTATTGTAGAATCCTCGTTCGAGGAGATCCAGCAGAAACTGGGGATAACCTTCGGCATTCCAAAGGATGCAGAGAATATCTATTATTCAATCATTGCAGGAAATCTGGCACAGGCGGACTTCACCTGGCAGGGAGCTGACTGCACCGCCCGTATAAAGCCCAGCACATCCACTGAGCTTGAGGACATATCCGGCTTCTATTATAAATGGGACAAAGAGGTGGAGCTGCCTGTGGGCTACAACACTGCAACAGCCCGCTGGTTCGAATCTGATGGCGAGATTACAGGAATTGTCATCTGGCAGGACATAGTTCCGGGCCTCACCTACTCTGTGAGCATGAAGCAGAATGCCACATTGGAGAACCTCTTCATCTTGGCCAACGCAGTATTCATACCTCTTCAGGGAGACAGCTGAAAGCATTATAGAGTATCAATCTGTGTTTTACAACAACAAAAAAGCCTGTATCGCTTGATACAGGCCTCATCTTTTACTGCTGCTCTCTGGGTGCTTTCGGTGTTGCAAAGTCCACCTTGAGCTTGCGTCCTCCGAACTCGAAGCCGTTGAGCGCTTCCTTTGCCTTGATTGCATCTGCCTCAGAAGCCATCTCCACAAAGCCGAAGCCTTTACCCTCAATGATCTTCACATATCCTACCTGCCCATACTGTGCAAACAGGTCTTTTACTTCTCTGAAACCTGTTGAATATACCAGGTTGCCCACATACAGCTTAGATTTTTCGTTTTCCATTATGAAACCTCGATGATGTCTAATAATTATCTTGATGATAGCACATAAAAATAAAAAATCAAGCCGTATTTCAGCCCTTAAGGCCTATAAGTCCCGATGCCCGGGTAAAGAGCTTGTCCAGTTCATCATCGGTGAATCCCAGCCGTTTCTTCACCAGTCCCACTTCCCTGGCGGGGTCGCCGATGGGGTAATCGCTGCCGAAAAGGAAGCTTTCGTGGGAGAAGTTATTCATGATATTTTTCAAATTCTCATCATCGATATAAAGCAGCGCACTTGAGGTATCCATGTAGAAATCAAGCCCTTTAAGGCTCTCAACAACCCATGGCCAGTGACGGTAGCCTCCCAGATGTGCGGCCACCACTTCGATTCCAGGGACAGCTTTAAGAATCTTGGCCAGTTTCTGAGGCGATGACCAGTTTTCCTCCGGCGGGTAAATATCCCCCACATGGAACAGAATTGTGAATCTCCCCTTGGCCTCCTCCATCATATCGTAAAGGATGGGGTTCAGCATATCTATCTTCTGGAAATCTGGATGGAATTTGATTCCTCTGATTCCGGCATCATATAACCTGTCCATTTCGCTCTTCCAGTCAGCATAGTCAGTATGAAGCGTGCCAAAGGGAATAAAGTAGGGATAAGTCTTTTTCATGGTTATGGCCCAGTTGTTGGCAGGAATTACCTGGGCTGCATTGGTGGCGGCGCAGAGGGCTACAGCCTTGTCTATGCCGGCCTCATCCATCTTTTCCTTAAGGTCTGTCGCTGTACCGTGGTAAGGCTGACCCAGCTTATAGTGGTCGGCCAGGTGCTGGACCGCTTTCTCTGCTATCTTCTCGTGGAAGACATGTGTATGTATATCAATCTTGAAAGACATAGGGCTATTGTAATTACTTGACGGTACTTTTGCAATAATTGTATTCTAAGAATATGGCATACACCCATCTTTTTTTTGATGCAGACGGCACTCTCTTCGACTTCAACACATCAGAGAAAAAAGCTCTAGAGAAAACAGTACGCAGACATCAGAGAAAAAAGCTCTGGAGAAGACAGTACGCAAAATGTGCGGCATATGGAAGCCTGAGCTGGCAGATCTGTACCACCAGCAGACAAAAAGGACCTGGATGGAACTGGAAAAGAAGCTTATAACCCTGGAAAGGCTCAAGACATTGCGCTTCGAGCGGTTCAAGGAGGTCTCCGGTCTTGACTTTGATGTCACAGAGATGTCCAAGGTGTATATCGATTTTCTTTCCCAATCCGATGATCTTTTCCCAGGCACTGTGGAACTGCTTGAAGGGCTGTATAAAAAGTACACACTGGTACTGGCCACCAATGGCATAACCTCAGTGCAGAGAGGACGGATAGCTGCCACTGATACAGAAAAATATTTCAAGGCCATAGTCATATCGGAGGAAGTAGGAGTGGCAAAGCCTGATCCTGCATTCTTCAAGATTGCATCGGAACAGTCCGGAAACCCCGCCAAAGAAAATATCCTTATGATAGGTGACAGCATGACATCTGATATGCGGGGAGCTGCCAATTATGGCATCGCATCATGCCTTATAGTGCCGCCCCATAAGGAAGTGCCTGTGCCGGGTGCGGATGACCCAAAGCCAGACTTTATAATCCGTAATTTTGACCAGCTTAAGGAGATACTGAGATGAAATATCTGGGAGCACATGTGAGCTCGTCGGGCGGGCTTTTCAACGCACCGCTGAACGCCAAGGCAATAGGAGCCAACGCCTTTGCCATGTTCACCAAGAATCAGAAGCAGTGGAGTGCAAAACCACTTACTGCTGAAGAGATTGCACAGTTCAAGGCTGCAGTCTCCGACAACGGCTTTTCGCCCGATTTCATACTGCCCCATGACAGCTATCTGATAAACCTGGGGAATGCAGACCCCGAGAAGCGCAGCCGTTCCCTGGCCTCCTTCAAGGAAGAGATGGCGCGGGCCAGTCAGCTGGGTCTCAAGTACGTGAACTTCCACCCAGGCAGCCACCTGAAGGAGATTACCGAGGAGGAGTGCCTGGACCTTATTGC